>NZ_JBBODA010000016.1:0-145626 GCF_038002705.1 Paenibacillus sp. FSL H7-0716 | reverse complement strand
CGCTGGTCCGGCTGCCAGGCCAGCAGGCGGCACAACGCCGCCTGCAACACCTGCACAGGCCGCGCCAACAACAGCGGCGACCTCAGGCCAGCGTGTCTTTATCAAGATCACGCCGGCCTCAGAGAATGCAGCGTTGCTGTCGCGCCTGAAAGAGCTGCTGCAGAATCATCCCGGTCCAGCTGCGACGCTTTTGTTCTATGAACAGAATCAGAAGCTCCTAGCTCTTAGCGACAATTATCGAATTAAGCCGTCCGAGGAACTTTTCGCGGCGATCGAGGTTATGCTGGGTGCAGGTACGGTAAGAATAAAATAAGAACAATTCTCCCCTTTTCCGCATACATTAGGAAACCACAGGGCACATCCCTGTACGGAAAGGGGAGTCGCAGCATGTCCTATCAAATGGCAGTAGATCTGTTGGAACGCAGAGGTGTATCACTTTCCTCCATTGCTGAAATCGTATATATTTTACAATCGGTTTATTATCCTGGTTTAACTAAGGATGAATGTCTGTCCAGCGTCAAGTCTGTTTTGGGCAAAAGAGAAGTGCAGTATACTTTAATGACAGGTGTTGCTCTTGATGAATTAGCCGAGAAAAAACTGCTTCCACAGCCGCTGCAGGCGGTAATGGAGGCTGATGAATCCCTCTACGGAGCGGACGAGACTCTGGCACTTGGTATTACAGGGGTATATGGGATGATCGGACTAACAGGTTTTGGGTATTTGGACAAAATAAAGCTTGGAATCATTGGTGAACTGAACGATGATAAAGGTAGGATTCATGTGTTCTTGGATGACCTTGTTGCCGGCATTGCTGCCGCCGCTTCCGCCAGAATTGCTCATCGGCATGAAGGGGCAAAAGTATATCCTTTAGGCACGGACAAGGAATAATTGAGCCCCTTTATTTCGTTTGAACAAGTTCCTCAGTCTTGCTTCCTATGCCCTACTCCTGTTGCGGGAAAAAAGAAAACTGTGTTATCATAATTCCATTATACGGGATACGGCTGGGAATTAAGATTGGGGAGGCCTTGCAGGGCATGTGGACGGTAATATATATCGCGCCGACCGCCAGAGTGGCGGATATGATTAAGAGTAAGCTGACAGAAGAAGGTTTTTTGGTAGAATGCCGTCCAATCAATATGTCCAAGCAGCAGTTTGAGATATTGGTTCCTTCAGGTGAACTGGAGGAAGTACAGGAAGTCCTTAATCTTATTCTGCATCCCTGAGTTTCTTACAAGACAAAAGTCATGACAGCGGCAAGCTGCATAACGCAAATAAACGGCTGAAGAGGTGCGGGTGTGTTCAAAGATTTATTTCAGAAGAAACGGAAGTACGCGACTATTCCTTCAGAACGTCTGGAGCGGAGCGGCGGGCCTGCGGAAGGCGAACGCCCCAAACGTGAAATCCCTGAAGGATTAATGAGCAAATGTAATAAATGCGGAACGATCCAGTATAGTAAGGAATTAGAGAAGAACCTAAAGGTATGTCCTAATTGTGGTCACCACTTGCGCCTAAATGCTGTGGAGCGCATTGCAATGACATTAGACCCTGAGGGCTTTATTGAGTTTGACAGTGAAATGTATTCTATCGACCCGCTGAAATTTCCGGGTTACGCTTCCAAAGTGGAGCAACAGCAGCTGAAATCTGGACAAACTGAAGCCGTAATTACGGGTCAGGGTTCCATTGGTGGCCATCCAGTCATCGTAGCTGTGATGAATTTTGAATTTTTCTCAGGCAGTATGGGCTCTGTAGTAGGGGAGAAGATCACCCGTGCGATAGAAGAGGCCACAGAGCAACAGCTTCCACTCCTTATTTTCTCTACTTCAGGTGGAGCGAGAATGCAGGAGAGTATTCTTAGTCTAATGCAAATGGCGAAGACCAGCGCTGCGCTGGCTCGTTTTAACGAGGTTGGTGGTCTTTACATCTCGATAATTACGGATCCTACTACCGGTGGAGTATCTGCGAGTTTTGCCAGCCTTGGTGATATAATTATTGCAGAGCCTGGAGCGGTATTTGGTTTTGCAGGACGTATAGTCATTGAGCAGACCATTCGCCAGAAGCTTCCGGATGATTTCCAGACCGCTGAATTTAATCTTCAGCATGGGTTGCTTGATATGGTCGTGCACCGCAAAGAAATGCGCGCTACATTGACTAAAATTTTGGAGCTGCATGACGTGAAAGGGGGATTTTAGGTTGGCAGGAGAGTTGCCTTTTGAAATGCCTCTGGTAGAAATGCGCAAGAAGATTGCTGAACTGAAGCAGTTTGGCGAAGAGAAGGGTATTGATTTTACGGACGAGGTAGCTAGGCTGGAAGAACGATACCGTGTGCTGGAGGAAGAGATATATTCTAATATTTCTCCTTCGCAAAAAATGCATTTGGCTAGACATCAAGGACGTCCGACTTCCCTTGATCTTATGGGGCAGATCTTCACAGATTTTATTGAACTCCACGGTGATCGGATGTTTGGGGATGATCTTGCTATTGTAGGCGGCATAGGTAAACTAAATGGGTTGCCGGTTACAGTTATTGGCCAGCAGCGCGGTAAAGACACCAAAGAGAATATTTTACGATTCTTCGGCAGTGCACACCCTGAGGGCTTCCGTAAAGCGCTGCGTCTGATGCAGCAAGCGGACAAGTTCAAACGTCCCATTATTACCTTCGTGGATACGAAAGGTGCATACCCAGGCAATACAGCCGAGGAAAGAGGTCAATCCGAAGCGATTGCCCGTAATTTACGCGAGATGTCTCAGTTTGGTGTCCCTGTAATCTGTGTGGTCATCGGTGAAGGCGGAAGCGGTGGCGCCTTGGCATTGGCGGTTGGCAATAGAGTGCTCATGCTGGAACATGCCATTTATTCGGCGATATCTCCTAACGGAGCGGCCTCTATTCTGTGGAAGGATGCTTCGAAGGCTGATCAAGCGGCAGAAGCCATGAAGATAACGGCTGCTGATCTGCTTGAGATGGAAGTTATAGAAGAGATCGTACCAGAGCCTAAAGGCGGCGCTCATCGGGATTACGAAGCAACGGCAGCGGCGATTAAGGATGCATTATGGCGGCATCTGCAGGAGCTAACCCAGATGAACTCAGTGGAATTGAAGGATGATCGATACCGTAAATTCCGTAAAATTGGTGAGTTTGCAGAGGCTCAGCAGGAACAAATTTTTATTGAAGAAGAAGTGAAGTCAGAAGTGTAAAAGTGCAAAATCATTTGCACTTTAAGACATATAGCTATACTTAGTGGGTCTTTTGGATATAGTGTAAAATATACAATTTATTGGAATTAAAATAATCTCGATCCACTAACGGGATTATTTTAATTTTTTTTATGTTTACAGAAAATTCGACTTAAAGTTACACCTAAAAGTGCCTACAACATTGATTTTGTGTCCGGTTTGCAGTAATATTCATAAGGGCGTACTTAAAGGCACATGTGACAAAGTTCCTATTTTATTAGTTAGCCTTGTAGTAGATTTTGTAGTTGGAAAAAGTGAGACAGAGAGAACGAAAAAACGGAGGAAAACCTAATGCGGAAAAGTAAAATTGTATGTACGATCGGACCTGCGAGTGAATCGTTGGAGAATATCAAAAAATTGATTTTGGCTGGTATGAATGTGGCCCGTCTGAATTTCTCCCACGGCGATTTCGAAGAGCACGGTGCTCGGATCAATACGATCCGTCAAGCATCTAAGGAACTGAACAAAACAGTTGCTATCCTGCTCGATACTAAAGGACCGGAGATTCGCACAGGCAAGCTGGAAGTAGAACCGATTGAACTTGTTCAGGACGAGTACCTGACACTGACTACGGAAGAGATCCTTGGTAATCAAGATCGTATTTCCATCACGTACAGCGAACTTCCTAACGATGTTCAAGTAGGATCCACAATCCTTATTGATGACGGTCTGATTGGTTTGACAGTTGTCGACATTCAAGGTACAGAAATCAAGACCCGTATTGTAAACGGTGGTACGATTAAGAGCAAAAAAGGCGTTAACGTACCAGGGGTAAACATCTCCTTGCCGGGTATTACGGAAAAAGACACCAACGATATTCTTTTTGGTATCGAACAGGACATCGATTTTATCGCCGCTTCCTTCGTTCGCAAAGCTAGCGACGTTCAGGAAATTCGTGAGCTGCTTGAGAAAAACAACGCTTCTCACATCCAAATCATTTCCAAAATCGAAAACCAACAAGGTGTTGACAACCTTGATGAAATTTTAGAAGCTTCTGACGGCCTGATGGTTGCTCGTGGTGACCTTGGTGTTGAAATCCCAGCTGAAGATGTACCTTTGGCTCAAAAATTGATGATTCAAAAATGTAACGTTGCTGGTAAACCAGTTATCACAGCTACACAAATGTTGGATTCCATGCAACGCAACCCACGTCCTACTCGCGCTGAAGCAAGTGACGTAGCAAACGCTATTTTAGATGGTACAGATGCAATCATGCTTTCCGGAGAAACTGCTGCTGGTAAATATCCAGTAGAATCCGTACTTACAATGTCCCGCATTGCTGAGAAAGCGGAATCCGCTCTGAACCACCATGAAATCTTCATGAAGCAACAAACTGCACAAGAAACTACAGTTACAGAAGCAATCAGCCAATCCGTTGCAATTTCTGCTTTGGATCTTAACGCTAAGGCTATCATTTCTTCGACTGTAACAGGTCATACTGCACGCGTTGTTTCTAAATACCGTCCTAAAGCACCAATCATTGCTGTTACAACACAAGAAAGAACTATGCGTCAATTGTCCCTCGTTTGGGGCGTAACGCCAGTGTTCGGACAAGTTGCATCTTCCACAGATGAGCTGCTGGAAACAGCAATCAAAGGTGGTAAGGATTCCGGTCTGGTTCAAACTGGTGACCTAGTTGTGATTACTGCAGGAATTCCACTTGGACGTTCTGGTTCCACTAACTTGGTAAAAGTAAGCACAATCGAGTAGTTCTCGATTGGCTTCACCTGTTTAGCAGATTTCATAAAGCTTAATTAAAGGGTTGTCTCAACTGTAGTGAAAATCTACAAGCGAGGCAGCCCTTTTTTCGTTTTTATCAACATATTCGATTGAAGATTATGTTAAATCCATTTATGCTGTTAATAACAAATCTCGAATGATAGGTTCGAGTATTTTTATTTGGGGTATGTTCGTTTGACAGTAAAAGAATCCCCACGATGGTTTGGACAAGAAGGAACGGCGATAGTAGTGTTATTTTGCACCATGATTCCTCCCATATTGAGAGTAAGCCTCGGACTTTTGCCATTAATTCGACAGCAATAGAAGCAAGTAGGGGAGACGCGCGCTAGCTTTGCGATCGAACCGTCTACCTCGGGAGCCTCCATAATCCATTCACCAGAGGTTTGAGGTCCGGTGTAACGTTGTAATGTTCGAAAAATCCAATTTCGGCTCAAATTGCGGAGCGTAATCGTCCATTTGTTGCGGCCTACCTTCGTGATGTTCGCTTTTATATGGTCTCCAGGGCTCACTGGAAGGGGAATTACCGTTTCGACATCAGGTAGGATTTCCCACCAAGCGTAATACCGGGCACGGCCATTTACGAATTCATGACCTGTTCCTGTTTGGATCAGGCTGCTATTCTTGAAGCCGTCAATACCAATCCAAGCAGAGGAATAGGAAGAATTAGAGGTTGGTTTTACATATGGAACGATCCATTCGCCGGCAATGCGGTTAAAGGCCCCCTTTTTTCCAGTGATCGTATATCCGCTCCAGTTTGTTGAAGACCAGCCGAAGCCGGAGCTTTGAAATTTGTTCGTATTAGATTTGTCCTTTAGACATGGATGATTGACCCGAATAGAATTTTGTTTATCATTCAACTTGTCCACCGCCTTTATAGTACTGCTATATTAAATGCGGTGATTACATAGGAAGTACGGGTGTTCTGCTAAAATATAAGAGAGTGCAATGCTTGATTTAAGAAGCTGGAGAGGATTTGTAGCTTAACATGGAAAAATTATCGAAGCTGCGCGGCTTTTATCTGTTTTTAGGATTGGCCGGTGGTTCATTTGGCTCATATCTAACGCTGCTGCTTGTCCACAATGGACTTGATAGCGGGCAGATAGGTATACTAATGGCAACAGGCACGCTAATTGCGATCACGATTCAGCCAATATGGGGAATTGTTTCGGATCGGTATAATCAGACGCGTTTGGTACTAATCCTAAGTGTGGCGATACCGGCTTTATTAGCGGTCTTTTACCGTTCGGAATATTTTATTGTGTTACTGCTGGTGTATACCCTCTCAACAATCTTTTCCTCAACACAGGCGCCTATAGCCGATTCTTACGCGATTTCAGCGGCGAAGAGGGCTGGGGCTACTTATGGCAGCATAAGGCTTATGATGAGCATTGGAGCGGCTGTGGGAGCTTATTTAGGCGGATTGTATGTATCGTCCTTCTCTGTATCCACGATATGGCTGCCCTTTCTTATGTTTAATCTGATCGCGGTTCTAATTGCATTGAAGCTGCCGAAGCAGGCAGAAGAGAATCATATGATGCGGCAATCGTTTTCTCAGGGAGTTAAAAAGCTGCTGGGGAATCGGGTGTTCCTAGCGTTTTTGGGTGGCAGTTTTCTTGTGAACCAGACGATGACTGCTTTTGGAACCTACTTCGTCATCGCGTTTCAGTCGGTTGGAGGTTCAACTCGTTATGCAGGAATTGCGCTTTTTCTCGCATCTGTAACGAACGTGCCCTCCATGCTGTTTGCTTCCAAGGTAATCAAAAAGCTGGGGCGCGAGCGGACGCTGCTCCTTGGCGCATTTATTTATGTTTTGCGGTGGGGCATTCAGGTGGCATTCCCTTATCCATCCGTAATGATTGGAGTGCAGGTACTGCATGGTCTGTCATTCGGGTTCTTTTATATTGCTGCTGTTGAATATGTATCTCAGATCACCTCTAATGAGATGCAGGCGACCGGGCAAAGTGTTTTTAATATGGTGTTCTCGGGTTTTGCCGGTGTTGTGGGCAATTTATTAAATGGATTCTTGCTCAATCAAGGCGGCGTAGAAGTGATGAACCTGTCTTGTATGTTGAGTTCAATTGCAGGAGCGATGCTGCTATTTTATGTCGCCAGAAGCTCCCGAAGCAAACTATCGACGACAAAGCTATCTTCAGACGGGGCCCGGGCCTAAAGCTCTCCCTGCTGCCTATGCCGAAAGGAGTATTTATAAATGGAATTACAGCAAGGCGGCTTGCGAAGCCGGTGGTATGAGTCTACCCTGCGTGTTCGATACCAGGAAAGTGATCAGATGGGCGTTGTGTATCATGCGAATTATTTGAACTGGTTTGAGTCTGGCCGTACGGAGTTGTTACGTCAGCTTGGCTTTACTTATCGTGAGCTTGAGAATCAGGGAGTGCTGCTTCCTGTTACCTCAGCCGATTTGCAATTTAAAAGTCCGGCGCGATATGATGATCTTATCTCCGTGTATGCGCGAATGACTACCTTTTCGGCGTTAAGAGTCGCATTTGAGTATCAGGTGCGGAGGCTCTCGGAAGCAGAAGGTAGGAATTTAGAGGGTTCAGCGGCTACTTTGGGACAATTGCGGTCGATGGACCTCCCCGGGGAACTGCTGGTTACCGGCTCGACAAATCATGTTTGGGTGAATCGAGAATGGAAGCCTGCCAGGCTGGATAGAGCCCTTCCGGAGCTGTTTCACGCGATTAAAGGAGCGCTGCGGGAAGAAAGGGGTTCTGTATGATTAGAAGCAAATGGTTGTGGGCTGCATTATTTATCATTCCTGCCGTGGAATTATTCGGCTTTATCTTCGTAGCAGATCAACTTGGAGCATTCAAAACGCTGCTGCTTATGTTGACGACCTCGGTTATCGGTTTATTGATGATGCGTTTCGAAGGGAATAAAGTGCTGCAAGACAGCAGAACACATATGCAGGAGGGACGCGTTCCAGGCCGGACGATGCTGGATGGCCTATGCATTTTTTTCGGTGGCTTACTGCTGATCTTACCTGGTTTCGTAACGGATATTGTAGGTTTCTCCTTGGTGTTTCCGTTGACTCGGCCTTTGTATCGTATATTTTTGCTGAAGTGGATTGAGAAAAAGATGAAAAACGGTACCTTCACCTTTTACCGCCGCTAGTCATAATCAAAACTAAAACAGAGCGGGCCCCTGTCATTGATAGGAGTCTGCTCTGTTTTGCTATTCCAAGAATTGTAGGGTATTGTTTATTATCTTAGTCTTCCGCTGACAATATAGCTGTGTAACGCGTGAAATACACCTGCTCGGTTAAAGGCTACAAGGATAACTAGAATAACGGGACCGATGATCAGCCCAAGCATGCCGAACAGCTGCAAACCTGCAAACATACCGACCAGCATAGCAAGGGGATCAAGCCCAATGCTGCTGGCGAGCACTTTCGGCTCAAGCACTTGGCGGGTTACAAGGATAACGGCATATAGGATAGTAAGTCCGATCCCCAGTGCCAGATTGTCTGTCATGTAAGAGTATAACGCCCAAGGAATCATTACGATTCCAACCCCTAAATAAGGCAGCAAATCTACAAAACCAATCATTAAGCCAATGGCGAAAGCAGATTTTACACCCAGCAGCAGCAACCCGATCACGACAATGACCGCTGTAATGGAGATCAGGATTAGCTGAGCCCGGAGATAACCGAAGAGAGCTTTTCGCAGATCCCGCCAGATACCCGATACAGGCTTTAAGAATGGGGCTGGCAGCCAGCTTGTGAGTTTGGCATTATGTCTTTCCCAGCTAGTACTAATAAAAAAGGCAGCGAGAACGACCACGATAAGAATTGTACCCATACTGGGTAGAGCGGAGATCAGCTTCAAGATCACATTAAAAAATCCGGTCACTACTTGCGTAACTGCGTAACCAACTGTTTCCGTTGTTCTGCTGATATTGCTGTCAATGGTGGCGTGATAGTCAGGATTGTCGCGGTAGAACTGATTTATCTGGTTGATGATATTCTGTATGCTTGCATTCTGGCTCAAGGACAGCAAAAGCTCTCTCCATTGGTCCGTATGAAGATTAAAGGTCTGCAGCAGCACGATCAATTCTTTCACTAGCCTTGTAATCATCGCGGTCAGTACTAGTGCAGTTCCGCCTATGTAAAATAGCAGCGATAGCGACACCGCCAGCCATGCTGGGAGCTTAAGGCCTTTAAGAATCAACACTAGCGGATGCATGATATATGCGAGCAGCCAAGCGAGCAGAAGGGGGTATAACAGCGGAAGCAATACATAGATTGCCAGCAGCAGGATAGAGGTAGCCAGAACGACCCACAGGCCGCGCAGCAGTCTTTTTAATGCTAATCGGTCCATACGAAGATCTACACCTCCTTCATTCCTGCGGATGCAGGGGAATAAAAGCTCGTCTTCATATATATTCATAGAACCTATTTAAAGACTAGGAAACGGGATAAATATTGGGCTGAACCGGATGCTATAAACTAAAATCTCAACTGTGAATCAAGGGTTTAGAAGTTTTTTTCTATCTCTGTGATAAAATCATTTGATGCGCTGCAAAGCTTCCACATTGTTCACATAACCGACAAAATCCAGTATGATGAATAAAGATTCGATTACGAAAGTCAGACAACATCCTCGCCGGATATGTCCTTGAACTGCACTCATTAGATTTTTCAATGCTTTAAATTGGAAATGTTTTCATGAAACCGAGAATGCTTTTTATACCTTGTTGGCAAAGGAGAGATATGCTATGACAGCTACCAAAGGCTTGGAAGGTATCGTTGCAACAACTTCATCCATTAGCTCTATTGTGGATGGGGTACTCACTTACCGTGGTTATGATATTGATGATCTAGCAGAAAATGCTACCTTCGAAGAAACTGCTTATTTATTGTGGTTTGGCAGTCTACCAACAACACCAGAGCTGGAAGCGCTCAAACGGGATTTCAGTGCTTTCGCACGGATTCCTGAGCCAGTTATCGAGCAAATGAAGCTCTACCCGAAAGACACCAACACCATGGCAGCATTGCGGACTGCTGTATCAAGCCTTGCTCTCTATGATGAAGCGGCTGACGATATGAGTAGAGAAGCTAACGAGATTAAAGCAGTAAAACTACAGGCACAGCTCCCGACGGTTGTGGCAGCCCTATCGCGTATTCGCAAAGGTCTGGAACCTGTGGCTCCTAAAGAAGGCGTCTCGATTGCCGAGAACTTCCTGTATATGCTATGGGGAAAAGAGCCTGACAGTGTATCTGTTAAAGCGCTTGATACCGCACTTGTGCTTCATGCGGACCATGAGCTGAATGCTTCGACTTTTGCAGGCCGGGTTACGGTTGCAACCTTGTCTGATATTTATTCCGGCGTGACCTCCGCTATCGGCGCACTCAAGGGTCCACTTCACGGTGGGGCGAATGAAGCCGTTATGAAGATGCTTGAAGAGATCGGAAGTTTGGAAGCGGTTGAACCTTATATTCGTAAGAAGCTGGATAACCGTGAGAAGATCATGGGCTTCGGCCATAGAGTATACAAAAATGGTGATCCGCGTGCTAAACACCTGATGAAAATGTCACTTGAACTTGGCACAATGAAGAATGATACTACGCTGTATGATATGTCCGTAAATATCGAAGAATTGATTACCGGACAAAAGGGACTTAAACCGAATGTTGATTTCTATTCGGCATCAGTTTATACACAACTGGGTATTGAACGTGAGCTGTTCACTCCTATCTTTGCAATTAGCCGGACTTCAGGCTGGACTGCACATATTCTGGAGCAATATACAGATAACCGTATTATCCGGCCACGTGCAGAATACACAGGTATGATTGAACAGAAATACGTTCCAGTAGACGAAAGATAGAAGGGCAGCCTTGCAGGCTGCTCCTAAAGTTTAGTAGAATGAACCCTAGAATATATGCAATAATGCATATTCATGCGTAGAGAGTTTTGTTCGAGACTTGTCCATGAGAAATTAAATCCCACAAAACTTTAGGAGGAATACACTCAAATGTTGAAACTAGAAAAATTCGATCTGCCAACAGAAGGCGAACAAATCACAATTAAAGATGGTAAACTGCAGGTTCCTAATCATCCAATCATTCCTTTTATCGAGGGTGACGGCACTGGCCGTGATATTTGGAAGGCTTCCAAACGTGTACTTGATGCAGCAGTAACTAAAGCTTATGGCGGCACAAAGCAAATCGCTTGGTACGAAGTTTTTGCTGGCGAAAAAGCCTTCAATACATATGGCGAATGGCTGCCAAATGATACTTTGGAGGCAATCCGTGAATATTTTGTAGCTATTAAAGGTCCGCTTACGACTCCAATCGGAGGCGGTATTCGTTCATTGAACGTAGCTTTGCGTCAAGAGTTGGATTTGTACGTATGTCTGCGTCCAGTTCGTTATTTCGAAGGGGTTCCTTCTCCTGTTAAACGTCCTGAGCTGGTGGATATGGTTATTTTCCGTGAGAATACGGAGGATATTTATGCAGGGATTGAATATCAAGAAGGTTCTGCTGAAGTGAAGAAAGTCATCGAATTTCTGCAAAAAGAGATGGGAGTTAACAAAATCCGTTTCCCTGAAACTTCTGGTATTGGTATCAAACCAGTATCCTCCGAAGGTTCGAAACGTCTAGTGCGCGCTGCTATTGAATATGCGATCAAACACGGACGCAAGAGCGTAACGCTTGTGCACAAAGGAAACATCATGAAGTTCACTGAAGGTGCCTTCAAAAACTGGGGTTATGAAGTTGCTGAGCAAGAGTTCGGAGATAAGGTCTTCACTTGGAATCAATACGATGTGATTAAAGAACGTGAAGGTGAAGCTGCTGCCAATGCTGCTCAGAAGGATGCTGAAGCTGCGGGCAAAATTATCATCAAGGATGCCATTGCGGATATCGCATTGCAACAAGTTCTGACTCGTCCGACTGATTTTGATGTTATTGCTACCTTGAACCTGAACGGGGATTACCTGTCTGACGCGCTTGCTGCGCAAATCGGCGGTATCGGTATCGCTCCTGGAGCGAACATTAACTATATTTCTGGACATGCGATTTTTGAAGCCACTCATGGCACCGCACCTAAATATGCAGACAAAGATGTTGTGAACCCTGGTTCCGTGATTCTGTCCGGCGTAATGTTGCTGGAGCATCTGGGCTGGCAGGAAGCAGCAGATCTGATTTATAAAGGTATGGAAACAGCTATTAATAACAAGACCGTGACTTATGACTTTGCCCGTCTGATGGAGGGCGCAACTGAACTGAAATGCTCTGCATTTGCCGACGAAATTATTAATCACCTCTAAGATAGGCTGGCTCAACCAACTGAATATATTGAAGTTTAGCTAATACAAGCTATACCGACACCGTTCTAGGAGGAGAATCCTTGGCAATCAAACGTTATAAAATTACAGTTGTAGGTGCCGGTTTTACTGGTGCCACTACAGCTCTTATGCTTGCTCAAAAGGAGCTTGGTGACGTTGTGCTGCTTGACATCCCACAAATGGAGAACACAACCAAGGGGAAGGCACTTGATATGCTGGAAGCAGGTCCTGTACAGAAATTTGATAGTCAAATTACAGGAACCTCAAGCTATGAAGATGCTGCGGATTCAGATATTGTAATCATCACTGCGGGGATTGCCCGTAAACCTGGAATGAGTCGCGATGATCTCGTGAACACCAATGCAGGTATTGTGAAGTCGGTATGCGAGAACATAAAACGTGTAGCACCAGATTCCATTGTAATCATTCTGAGTAATCCAGTTGACGCTATGACCTACGCGGCATTTAATGCGCTGGGTTTTCCGAAGAGTCGCGTAATTGGACAATCCGGAGTGCTGGATACAGCCCGTTATAACACGTTTATTGCACAAGAGCTGAAGGTATCTGTTGAAGATGTACGTGGTTTCGTATTAGGCGGACACGGCGATGATATGGTACCGCTCGTAAGGTATTCCAGTGTTGGTGGTATTCCAATTGATACATTGATATCTGCGGAGCGTATTGATGAGATTGTGCAACGTACACGTGTGGGTGGCGGAGAGATTGTTAACCTCTTAGGAAATGGTAGTGCTTATTATGCACCAGCGGCTTCTTTAGTTCAGATGGCAGAAGCTATCTTGAAGGACAAAAAACGGATCATTCCGGTTATCGCTTTGCTCGAAGGAGAATATGGCTACGATAACCTGTTCATGGGTGTTCCGGCGTTACTTGGTGCCAACGGTATCGAGAAGATTTTTGAACTGGAGCTTACAGCTGAGGAAAAAGCGGCTTTAGATAAGTCTGCTGAATCCGTTCGTAGCGTAACAGCTGTGCTAACTGTATAGATTGTGACAGAGGTATGAAGAAACCCCCATTTTGTTTACTTAAAATGGGGGTTTCCTTTTCTTCTCAAGCAAAAATGGGTATAATTAAATGTAACTATTATCACAGTTAAAACGGAGGAGATATGTTATGGATTGGAACGTTTTGTTTTTCTTACATATGATCGGAACCTTGGCACTTGGCTTCTACCTTGTGCTACCCTTCATCCTAGGGCGTGCAGAGAAACTGTCGTCTGGGGCTAAAGAAGGAACGTTAAGTGCCGTAACCGGATTTAATCGTTTTGCGCAGTATGGATTGGTGATCCAACTCCTTACAGGTGGTTACATGATGACCAAAGGTGATTATTCAGTAGCGTGGATGATTATTGTTGTTGTGTTACTGCTAGCGATGTTTGCGCTTGGCGGTATTATGAGCAAGCCTTTGCGTCTTGCAGCAGCTGGAATTCGTGAGAACCGCGATGTTAGCGCAGAGACTGGCAAATTGCGCACACTTAGTGCACTGCTTACAGTGTCATTGCTATTGATGGTATTCTTCATGGTGTTTAACGACATAATTTAATCTACATCGAACTATACCCGCCTCCGTAATGGAGAGCGGGTTTTTCGTATGTTCCGGTAATTTATCTTCATAAAACGTTAATCCCTGATAGGATCCGTATAAGATTTTGGCCGGTAATTTAACGGAGAAACACCCGTCCATCGTTTGAATTGTCGGCTGAAGTGGCTCTGGGAAGCAAACCCGAGTTGTTCAGAAATCATCTGTATTTTTAAATCGGTATGAAGCAGCAAATGTTTTGACTTTTTTAATCTTAGATCAGTTATGTACTGCCTAGGAGATATCTTATATACCTTTGTAAACAACTTATGGCACTGTACCCGACTTAAGCAAAGCTGCTCAGCAATCAAATTAACCGTGAGCTCCGGCAAATGAATATTGGCTGCAATATATTTTTCGATCTGATGAGCAGTTTCCACCTCGTACAAAGAGTTTGCTTGTCGCGCTGTGTTGGAATTCTCCGAATTCGAGAGCTGTACATCAATGAGTTCAGTCAAAATCATCAGGATGATCGCTTGCAAACGAAGCCTTTCTTTTACAAGGATCATTTCTTCAATGTCCTCGGGAAATCCAGTGGATGCCGTCGTGGCAAGAATATTATTCTTAATAAATTCATCCAAATGTTCCAGCTGCTGATTTAATCCCGAACGCTGCATTTGGTGGTTATTCCATTTCTGTACAGCCTGAGACTGAAACCATTCACGAAACTTTAAATCGTCAATATCGAAATGAAAGGAGAGGTAGATATAGTTGCTCAGGCCAGAATTAATTACATAATGACGTAAACCAGGCGGAATAATTAACCAATCTCCTTTACCAAAGGCAATGGAGCTTCCTTCTACATATTGATGGGAGTTGCCGTCGTAGCAATACAATAGTTCGAAGATTTTGTGATGATGATCAGGGTATGCCCATCCAGGTTCTGCTACACGATAATGAACACCGATCAGCTGCAGTGTACTCATAATGTTCGGAAAGCTGACTTTGTAAGCGATAGGAGTTCTCCTCCTTAGGATCAATAGGGATGTTCTTAATTATATCAAGGATACCTATACATATGACCGTGTTGCAGTGTGAGCCGTTGATCATTCCATGGTTTACGTTACAAAAGGTCAAAAAAAAGAATGAAATCATCATTTGAATCAGTTTAGAGAACAGGGATAATGGAGGAACCTAGGAAAGTACTTCGAGAAACGGAAGGAAGTGTAATGAAGTGAGAAAGCTGTGTAGGAATATACTAATCTTATCTTCTTTACTAATGGCTTCATTGACTCTTACTCACGGTACAACAGAGGCAGCCTTTATAAAAGATGGGGCAGAGAGGCAACCTCCAATCCAAATTGCAAACGTATACAAGTTCAATTTTACAAACCAAGTTAAAACAGGGTATCAATCCATTAGGTATGATTCTAATCGAGGTGCACAATTGTATGACTCATCTTTAGGTTATGGTTTTGTTCAAGAGACCAACGCTTTACCCGCCAGAGAAGTGCACACCGACTCAATTACATCCGATGGAACAGGTTTTTTCATCACAGAACCTTATTTTTTTGCTGAACCTAAATCTGAGAAAGATAATTATAACAACTATGGTATGGCGTTTCGAATGGATGCGCCCCCTGGCACCTACAACGTATATGTAAAAACGTCTTCTGACGCTGAGGATGGGATCGTGTCAGTATCAGGAATGCAGACCAGCCGCTTGTTGAAAAGTGGACATTGGGACGCGGCAAAGCTTGTACCCGTCAATCATACGGCTGTAGCCAAAGGGAAAGAGTGGACTTATACGTATGTAAACGGCCGTGACCATATAGATATTGAGATCGAACCGAGCAAAGTGAACACAGCCGTGGGGATTGAGGAGATCATACTGGAACCGATTTTGCCACAGCATAGAGCAGCTGGAGCTCTTCCGAATTTATTTATACTTGGAGATTCCACGGTCAAGTCCTACACCTTCGACGAAGCACCAATGAGTGGTTGGGGTCAGATTATTGGCAGTATGTTTAATCAACATAAAGTGAGTGTAACTAACTATTCCATGGGAGGACGCTCGTTTAAAAATGCCTATACAGAAGGTCGCCTTAACGACATTTTACTGAATGGCAGCATTGGGGATTATGTGTTTATTCAATTCGGACACAATGATGAGAGTGCAGATGAGTTCAGACGTTACGGCAGAGGTTCGACCGAAGCAATGTATGAAAACTACCTTAAAGAAGTTTATCTCCCTGCGATTCAAGCCCGAGGCATGATACCAGTACTGGTAACCCCAATGTCCAGAATCAAAGGGAATGCAAGTCCGGGATATATCTATGAAAATTCTTTTAAATCAAGAAAGTTTGTAGATATTCTTAAACGGGTCGCAGATGAATCTGGAGTTACACTTATTGACCTTAACTCGGAAAGTCTGAAATATTATAACGAGATCGGTGTAGAAGCAATAACATCCCTCTTCATGTCAATTGAAGCCGGAGAAACGCCAGGCAAAACAAATGACGGAAGTTACGCTAACGGGCATCCTTCAAAGAAAGTCGATGGGACTCATTTTAAAGAAGCGCTCGCCAAACAATTTTCACGGATGATTGTCACGGAGCTTGTAGAGAAAGGTGCTACTGGCGATTCTACTGCTGCCTCCATTACTCCTTACCTTAAAGGGAACGTTAAGCATGCGGCACTAACAGGGAACTGGGGTAAGATTTTTCCGGAAATAACGAATGATACGACGACTGGGGAAGCTGCTTATTACCGTAATCAAATTGAAAAATTAATCCAGCTGGGAGTAATGGGCAAAGACCGTCATGGGAATTTTAATCCGGATACGGAGATGACAGTTGCTGAATTCACACGTAGTATTTCTAAGTTAATGAAAGTGGAAAGATCAGATCTTGCCTATTATCCGAAAGGTAAGCTGTCACGTGAAACGATGGGTGCTATTCTCTATGATGTTTACCAAATAAAGTTTGCTAATAAACCTAAGTACATGACTGATTATAACGGCACAGCAGTAGTGCCAGGAGATCCTGGCTATGATTCGAATCTGGATCCAGGAGCTAGAGGTGCGATGTACTATCCTCTTGTATCCTGGACGCAGCTTGTTGATACAGCGGACATTTCTCCTTATTTAATTTCAAAAGTGAAAAGTGCATATGAATTAGGACTCATTAGATCTGAAGTGGGGATTGCCAGAGGCAAAATGGTCAATGGGACAGAACTAGAACCTAAAGCTATAGTGACCCGGGAGAAAGCGGCTAAAGCTCTTTATTTCATGTGGGTGCTGGAACATGAAGTGAATGCAGAAAATCATGTTTCTTCTCTGAAATAGTTAGGTGAACAATTCAAGGCACAGCATCGATGCTGTGCCTTTTTGTATGCGGTGAAGTCCTCTCCACTTACAG
Source organism: Paenibacillus sp. FSL H7-0716 (assembly GCF_038002705.1). Taxonomy (NCBI): domain Bacteria; kingdom Bacillati; phylum Bacillota; class Bacilli; order Caryophanales; family Paenibacillaceae; genus Paenibacillus; species Paenibacillus sp. FSL H7-0716. Next base: position 128,392 of record NZ_JBBODA010000016.1, on the reverse strand, counting down.
CAGTTTACCTCTCACAGTTGTTTATTTCCACTTGCATTGTGGTAAGTAAGATTCGTAAAGCGATTTAAGAAAATGACAAACCCAGCGTATAAACGTGCATAGTTGTGCCATCCTAAGACGATCAGTTAACTATCAATTTGCTTAACGAGAGGAGATAGGGAAGATGTCAGGCAACAATAAACAAGCTACAAAAACCTTACCCCCACAGGAGCAGTATCATCAGCCAGGGATTGAGAGTGAAATGACGCCGCTGCCCAAATACGAGCCGGCAAATTATAAAGCAGCAGGTAAACTGCAAGACAAGGCGGCGTTGATTACCGGTGGAGACAGCGGAATTGGGCGTGCAGTTGCTGTGCTTTTTGCTAAAGAAGGCGCTGATGTGGTCATTTCATATCTTAATGAACACTCAGATGCAGAGGAAACTAAACGTCAGGTCGAGCAGGAAGGCCGCAAATGTATCCTCATTCCAGGTGATATCGGTGACGAGAAATTCTGTAAAGATCTTATTAAACAGACGGTGGAGAGCTTAGGAAAGCTTGATATTCTCATCAATAACGCGGCAGAGCAACATCCGCAAGCTAAGATCGAGGATATTACTTCCGAGCAGCTAGAGCGTACTTTCCGTACGAATATATTTGCGATGTTCTATTTAACAAAAGCAGCTATGCCTCATTTAAAAGCAGGATCTACAATTATAAATACAACTTCAATTACCGCTTATCGCGGAAGCCCGCAGCTGCTGGACTATTCATCAACTAAAGGAGCTATTCTTAGCTTCACACGATCCTTGTCCACGAATCTGGCAGAGAAGGGCATACGGGTAAATGGTGTAGCACCAGGTCCAATCTGGACACCGCTGATTCCCTCTACCTTTGATGCAAAACAGGTTAGCGAGTTCGGAGGTACACAGCCTATGAAACGGCCTGGACAACCAGAGGAGCTGGCACCAGCCTATGTATATCTGGCCTCTGACGATTCCAGTTATGTGACTGGACAGGTTATTCATGTAAATGGTGGCGAGGTAGTAAACGGTTAGATCAGTACAGCTAATGTGAATAAATGGGTGTATTTCAATAAAAAAATATGTTACTATAAACCACGTTAGTATTTTAAAATTGTATATTTATGTCACTAGGGGTGCCGATTGGCTGAGACGGAATGGATTTCCGGACCCTTTGAACCTGATCTGGTTAAGACCAGCGTAGGGAAGTGGAGGACGAATTTCTGTTGTCGGTCTATTTGTAGTGCCGTCTATATACAGATTCTGACTGCCTTCCTTACGGGAGGCAGTTTTTTTGTTTTTACTGACCTATAGGGAAGTGAGAGAGAGGAGATCGCGAGTGGTGCAAGCTGAGATCCATCTAATATCAGACGGCAAGCTGCAGCAAAGACATTTTGTTGAACTAGCTGTCACGGTGCAGACATGGGTCGATTATATTCACTTAAGAGATAAGCAATGTCCTGCACGCGAACTACTCGCTGCGGCACAGGAGCTGTTGGCTGCCGGTATGCCCGCTACCAAACTGATAATCAACGACCGGATCGATGTAGCCTTGGCAGCTGGTGCCGCAGGAATTCAGTTGGCTTGTCACAGTCTGAGCCCGGATACAGCCCGGCGAATTGCACCTCAGCTTCGGCTGGGGAGATCGGTTCATTCTCCGGAAGAAGCGGCGAATGCTTCAGAGCAGGGAGCTGATTATTGCTTGTTTGGTCATGTATTTCCCTCGGATAGCAAGTTAGGGCTGCCCGCACGTGGGCTAGAGCTGCTTGCAGAAACGGTGAAGACCAGCTCTATTCCTGTCATTGCGATTGGCGGAATTAGCCCCGCTAATGCGGCGCAGATCATCAGGAAAGGTGCGGCAGGAGTTGCTGTGATGTCCGGTATTTGCGGAGCGGATGATCCTTATGAGGCCGCCAAAGCTATTCATAAGGCGGTTCATTCATAGCCTGGAGGTAACAGCAGGGCCGAAGGGGGTGATTCAGAATGAAGCTGTTGATTAACGGGAAATCCGCAGAGTGTTCTGGTGGTATTCAAACTATAGCTGATTTGATCAGTCTTCCTGAGTGGTCGGGTCGTCTGATGATCATTGAGCTGAATGGAGAAATTGTCAGTAAGGAGAATTATGAAAGTACTGCTCTGAGCGAGGATGATCGTTTGGAACTGGTGCACTTTGTTGGTGGGGGTTGAGATGGAGCGGTATAGAATTTTGAGAAATTTATAAGAACCAAAGGGAGGTAATTTCATGCATGACCAGTTACATATTGGCGGCATCGAATTAACCAGTAGATTATTTATCGGAACCGGAAAATATAGCCGGAATACGCTGATCCCCGAAGTGATTGCTAGCTCTGGTTCTCAGGTGATCACTGTAGCGCTTCGCCGAGTGGACCCAGAAGCTGGCGCAGAAAATATCATGAACCACATTCCCGGCCATATGACTCTTCTGCCTAATACCTCAGGAGCGCGCACAGCGGAAGAGGCAGTCCGTATTGCGAGATTAGCAAGAGCTGCGGGACTGGGGAACTGGGTCAAGATCGAAGTGATCAATGATCAGAAATACCTGCTTCCAGATAATCTGGAGACCATACGAGCTACAGAGATTTTAGCAGCGGAGGGTTTTGTAGTATTGCCTTATATGAGTCCGGACCTTTCAGCTGCTTTACGTCTGAGAGATGCCGGTGCTGCTGCTGTGATGCCGCTTGGTGCGCCGATCGGGACGAATCGCGGCCTGCGCACCAAGGAGCTTGTGCGTATTCTTATTGAAGAAGTGAATTTGCCAATTATTGTAGATGCCGGGATTGGCAAGCCGTCGGAAGCGGCGGAAGCAATGGAGATGGGGGCCGCTGCTGTTCTGCTTAATACGGCTATTGCAACGGCACGTAATCCGCTCGTCATGGCGGAAGCGTTCCGTGAGGCGATATCCGCTGGCCGTAAAGCTTATTTGGCAGGACTGGGTCCTGTAGAAGAAGTTGCTTTTGCTTCGTCACCGTTGACTGGATTTCTGAACTGAATTGGATAGGTTCACCAAAGGAGGGAGGATTAGCATGAGCTTTTTTGACACACTGGCCCGCTTGGAGCAGTATCCTTATGAGCAGCTGTGGAAGGAGTTCCGGGAGGATGACGTTAAGCGGGCGCTTGGAAAAGACAAGCTGAACGAAAATGATTTGCTGGCATTGCTCTCTCCGGCAGCAACGCCGCTGCTAGAGGAGATGGCGTCGGCAGCACAGCGACTGACCCGTGCCCATTTTGGTTATTCGATGCAGCTGTTCACACCGATGTATCTTGCGGATTTTTGTGTGAATCATTGTACCTACTGCAGCTTCAGCTCCATTTATGATTTTCCGCGCAAAAAGCTGTCCTTGGAGGAGGTCCGCAGGGAGGCAGAGAAAATTGCAGCTACAGGTCTGCGGCATATCCTCATTTTGACTGGTGAATCGCGCTGGGAGAATCCTGTCTCATATATTAAGGATTGTGTAGATGTACTCAGGGGATTTTTTTCCTCCGTCAGTATTGAGATAAATCCTCTATCAACTGCAGAATATAAAGAACTTCTTCAAGCAGGGGTGGATGGACTAACACTATACCAAGAGGTTTACCACCAGGAGACTTACAGAAAGCTGCATGTTAAAGGGCCAAAAAGAAAATACCGGAATCGCCTGGATGCACCTGAACGCGGCTGTCAGGCAGGTTTTCGTTCTGTGAATATTGGTACGTTGCTCGGGATGTATGATTGGCGGCAAGAGGCATTCCAAAGTGCCATGCATGCCCGCTATTTGCAGGATCGGTATCCAGATTGCGAGATCAGCCTGTCACCTCCACGTTTTCGGCCTTATTTAGGGGAATTTAACCCAGAGTGCGATGTTACCGACCGATCGCTAGTGCAGATTATTTTGGCATACCGGTTATTTTTACCCCGTTCGGGCATTACCTTATCTACAAGAGAGCCTGCCTCTCTACGCGATCATTTAGTTCATCTGGGAATAACTAAGATGTCAGCCGGGGTCACTACTGAGGTGGGCGGTCACACTAATGCAGGGGGAACTCCGCAATTCGAAATATCCGATAGCCGCAGTGTGCAGGAGATTACGGAAATGCTATATACGAAGGGTTTGCAGCCCATTTTTAAAGACTGGGATATCCTGACCGAACCAGCAACGTAACGCTTGTATTATCAATTATTAATCACTAAATGGACCCCTGCGAGATTCATGCGGAGGTCCATTTTTATTGTCTAGAGGGTGTTTAGTTTCCGGCAGAGAGCTCATCGAGAGACATTTCGAAACTCGGTGCCATATGAGTCAGGAAATAATCCACTTCCTGCAGGCCAAGCCCACGAAGTTTTGCTGCTGTCTGCTCCTTCGCGGCGGCAAATTCTCGGTTGCCTGCAGCAACCTCCCATACGCATTTCAAATAAGCATCCAGCCGATCAGCGGCTTTCACATAGCTGTGCAGCAGAATGTCCTCCGAATCGGGAGGGCTGTCTTCCGGTCGTATAAGCTGAGTGTAGATGCTTTTCAGCTCTGATGGAATCATTCCAGTTAAGCGATCAGCCGCAACTTTCTCCATTTCGCGGAAGCTGGTGAGCAAGCGAGGATTGTTGTATTTTACTGGCGTGGCGATGTCGCCTGTGAACACTTCGCTGGCATCATGGAACAGAGCTATGGTTGCTGCTCGTTCCGCGTTTAGTGAACGTCTAAAATGAACATTACCGATGGAACAGAGCATATGTGTGAGCAATGCAACATGAAAAGAATGCTCAGCGACGTTCTCCGGTGCGGTGCTGCGCATCAAGCTCCAGCGCTGAATATACTGAAGACGATATAGATAGGCAGAAAAATGGTAGCTCAATTTTAAAGTAACCCCTTTCATGCGGTGCTAGGTATGATATTATTATACTAATTGTATCAAACTTTAGATAACCTGGAACTGCCGAGAGGAGCTTGAATGAAGATGCAGCATTTTGAAGACAGTATTTATAACCTTATCGTAGAAACTTCCACGAATTTGCCGGGAGATGTACGCCGGGCAGTTGCTAAAGGTCGCGCGCTGGAAGACAGGGCTACCCGGTCCGGTCTTGCTTTAACCACGATTGCGCAAAATATCGGAATGGCTGAGCAGCAAGTGTCTCCGATCTGTCAGGATACGGGAATGCCTACATTTATCATTCACACCCCTGTGGGAATCAATCAGATTGAGATGAAAAAAGATATTCATAATGCCATTGTACGAGCGACAAAGAATGGTAAACTTCGTCCCAATTCTGTAGATTCATTAACAGGTGAGAATAGCGGAGATAACTTGGGTGCAGGCACACCAGTCATTCATTTCGAACAATGGGAAGAGGATAAAATAGACGTTAGACTTATTCTGAAGGGTGGAGGCTGCGAGAATAAAAATATTCAATACAGTCTCCCGGCAGAACTAGAAGGACTCGGCAAAGCGGGTCGGGATCTGGACGGAATCCGTAAATGTATTTTACACGCGGTATATCAGGCGCAGGGACAAGGCTGTAGTGCCGGTTTTATTGGCGTGGGTATCGGCGGTGACCGTACGACTGGCTACGAGCTGGCTAAGAAGCAGTTGTTCCGCAAAGTGGAGGATGTTAATCCGATAGAAGACCTTAGCAAGCTGGAAGACTATATTATGGAGAATGCTAACAAGCTTGGAATTGGCACGATGGGCTTTGGTGGTGAAGTATCGCTGCTGGGCTGTAAGGTTGGCGTTATGAATCGTCTGCCAGCTAGCTTTTTCGTATCCGTTGCTTATAACTGTTGGGCCTTCCGCCGCCAAGGGGTGCTGGTTGATCCATCAACAGGCAATATAGAGGATTGGTTGTATGAGAGTGGCACAGGGATATCTGTAGATGATGAAGGGGCACATGAATCTGAAGCGGTAATTGCTGAGGGAGCTAACAGCCCAGCCTCTGAGTCGCGGGAAGTACGTCTTACAACGCCGATAAGTGAAGAGGATATCCGTAGTCTGCGTGTTGGAGACGTGGTTATTTTATCCGGTGAAATGCATACAGGCCGTGATGCTTTGCACAAATATTTAATGGATCATGAGTCTCCGGTAGATCTGGAAGGGGCTGTGATTTATCATTGCGGTCCTGTGATGATGAAAGATGAGGAAGGCTGGCATGTAAAAGCTGCGGGCCCAACTACGAGCATTCGTGAAGAGCCTTATCAAGGCGATATCATCAAAAAATTTGGAATCCGTGCAGTCATCGGAAAAGGGGGTATGGGTCCAAAAACGTTAAAAGCGTTACAAGAGCACGGCGGGGTATACCTCAATGCGATTGGTGGAGCCGCCCAGTATTATGCAGAGTGCATTAAGAAAGTCAACGCTGTTGATTTTATGGAATTTGGTATTCCTGAGGCAATGTGGCATCTCGATGTGGAGGGTTTTGCAGCGATTGTGACGATGGATGCTCACGGCAACAGTCTGCATGCGGATGTGGAAAAAGATTCAGCAGCTAAATTGACTCAATTCAAGGAGCCAGTGTTTAAATAAATGGGGTTACAACCGGTGGATAAGTCATGAGGAGGGCAGATTCTCTGAATGGCTTTTCCATGGGTTTTAATCATATTATAAGGATTTATATGTTCCAGACTATAAATTATCCTTAAGGAACGCCGAAGGCGTTTTTGCCTGTCTAAAGGAGGACAACGAATGGCACCACATTATATTAGAAATGGTTTTCTTAACGTTACGCCGTATTTTATTGCGGAAGATGCAGACCAATTGATAGATTTTGTTGTGCACTGCTTTGATGCCAAAATTATTGATATGCTGCGAAACGATGAGGGAAGGATTAGGCATGCCGAGGTCAGAATCGGTGATTCCATCATTGAGATTTCTGAAGCGAATGAAAAGTATTCACCGGTACAGCTTGCCATTCATCTTTATGTAAGAAATGTTGATGAGACCTACCGCAAGTGCCTGGATGCCGGGGCCTCTATTATTGAAGAACCACTGGATAAGTCCTATGGAGAAAGAGGAGCAGGGGTTAGAGACCGTCAGGGTAATCAGTGGTTTCTTGCCACCCGTACAGAATAAACTCATGTGTTTTTACAAAAGTAATACAAAGTAACAGTCCAGAGTTAATCAACTCGGGCTGTTATTTTTATATAATCTACTCTGGGGGGCTTATGTCACGGTCATAGTCGTACTGGTATTTTGGAGAAAATGAAGTTAGGATAAAAGATACAATGATAAAGGGAGAGGCACATTTCAGATGAAACCGTTTCGCGCTCGTCTTACGTTTATACTTATGGCCTTAATCGGTATTTCCATGATTGGTACTGGATTTACGATGGCTCATCTGTTTAAGAGCTCCCATATAACTGCTCTGGAAGAGAATATGTCCCGGGAAATAAGCTTGCTCTCAGGCACACTGGAATTTGTAGATATGAATTCTTCGAATGCGATCCCGTATTACACTGAACAGGCGGAGCATATTTCTAAACTTTTAGATTCTCGGATAACGTTTATTACAAAGTCGGGTAAAGTAATTGGCGATTCTGAGAAAAACCCCTTGGAAATGGACAACCACTCTAATCGTGAAGAAGAGATAGGGGCTGCGAAAGAGGGAACTGGACGGGCAATCCGTTACAGCGAAACTCTAAAGCATGAGATGTTATATGTGGCTGGAAAGGTAACTTCTGATCAGGGATTTGACGGCTATATTCGGGTCTCAATGGGACTTGATGCTGTAACGCAAGGCCTTAAGCATGCATGGATGATCATGGCTGCAGGTCTAATTATCTTGTTCTTGTCAGCAACGATTGTGAGCTATAAAGTAGCTTCAAGCATGACTTCCCCGCTGGAGCAAATCACAAGAGTCGCCCGGCGGATTACCGATCTGGATTATGATGCCAGAGTTCATTTGAAGCGTAAAGATGAAGTTGGGCAGCTGGCTACCGCAATTAATGCGATGGCAGACAGTCTTCAAGACCAGCTTAAGACGATTCGTGATAATGAGGATCTGCTGCAAAGCGTACTGGATAATATGACTGGCGGCATCATAATGATCAATGCGGAAGAAGAGATTGCGCTGCTTAACCGGGCTTCAGAGCGAATGCTTGATGTCAGTAACGGTGAAATGGCGGGTCATTCATACAAAGAGTTAAAACGTCATTATGAGCTAACCCGTCTGCTTGAAGAAGGGGTGTTAAGCCGGGAACCGATTCATGAAGAACGAAGTATTTATAACCCAAGAGAGCGAATTGTACGGATGGACGCGGTTCCGATGATCCAGGATGGTACGTACAGAGGTATGCTTTTCCTATTGCAAGAGGTTACGGAAATTCGCCGTTTGGAGCGGATGCGTAGTGAATTTGTAGCTAATGTATCGCATGAACTCAAGACTCCGGTTGCAGCGGTCAAAGGGTTTGCCGAGACCTTGCTGGGTGGCGGAGTTAAAGATGAGAAGACGGCGAGATCCTTCCTGCAAATTATTTATGATGAGAACGAGCGTTTAAATCGCTTGATTGGAGATATTCTGGAATTATCTAAAATCGAATCTAAACGGGTGCAGCTCGATTGCTCACCGGTTCATATCATTGAATTCTTTGATTCCGTGCTGGGAACCATCAGTAAAGTCGCTGAGAAGAAAAACATTAGTCTTAATGTAGAGGTTCCTGAGGAGCTATTTATTGAGGCGGATGAGGATAAGCTGCGTCAAATCTTTATGAATCTTTTCTCTAATGCGATTAATTACACACATGAAGGCGGAAACGTAAAGGTCTACGTTAAGAGTCTACTGAAACCAGACGGCTCCGAAAATGTTCAATTTACTGTTAGCGATACGGGTATGGGGATTCCTAAAAAAGATCTGCCGCGTATTTTTGAACGTTTTTACCGGGTGGATAAAGCAAGATCCAGAAGCTCCGGTGGAACGGGATTGGGGCTGTCTATTGTGAAGCATTTGGTAGATATGCACCATGGAGTGATTTCAGTTGAAAGTGATCTGGGGATCGGCAGTTCCTTTGTGATTGAATTGCCTTTGCTGCAGGAAGAAAAGACCGATTAGATTTTTGTAAATTCACTTTTTCAATTTTACACTAAGTTAACATTACGGTGATATGATGGTTTTGTTGCTGTTTTGTAAAAATCAAACTATATGGAAGACGGGGGAACCTATGGCTCAACGATTGCTTGTCATTGAAGACGAACCGACACTAGCCCGGCTGCTGTCTTATAACTTAACGCAGGAAGGTTACGAGGTGACGGTAGAGGATCATGGAACGGCAGGATATGATCGTGCGACGAGGGAACCTTTTGACTTGATCGTATTGGATCTGATGCTGCCAGGAATGAATGGCATTGACATCCTTGATAAATTGCGTGGACAAGGTATCCGCACACCTATTATCGTATTGACTGCTAAAAATGCTGAAGAAGATGTGGTTAGAGGGCTGAAATCCGGTGCTGATGATTATATAACCAAACCTTTTGGAGTATCCGAATTGCTTGCAAGAGTGAGCGCTGTATTGCGGCGGATCTCTGGTCTTGCTGAAGAGGCTCCACAAGAGACACCTATATCTGCTTCTACGATCATTCTGGGACAACTAGAAATCTATCCTGAGCGGTATGAAGTTTCCTTAGGTGGACATAGCATTAACCTGCGACCTAAAGAGTTCGAGGTATTGTTATATTTGGCTCGTAAACCAGGGGTAGTGCTGACAAGAGATGATCTTATGAACGCTGTATGGGGCTTTGATTATATTGGTGGACAGCGCACCGTTGATGTGCACGTAAGTTCACTTCGTAAAAAGCTTGAGCTAGATCCAGAATCCGTCCATATCGATTCCATTCGAGGTGTAGGTTATAAATTAGTTGTTAACAAAAAGAGAGCTCCGGTCATTTAGCATGACTGGAGTTTTCTTCTTTATCCCGTTCATAAACAAGATTCAGGTGAGATTACACGCCGATTTGTAGGGAATACTATCACGTGGACTAATTCATCTTCACCAATTTTACATTGCGTTAACATTTCTCTCCAACTGTATTTACATTAAAAGCTTATTATGGAGAACGAAGATGATGAGAAGGAGACGTAAATACTAATGAAATCCATCATTGACATAGAGAAACTTGATCTCTACTATGAGTCATTTCACGCACTGAAGAATGTGAATCTGCAAATTCCGGAGAAACAGGTTACTGCTTTTATTGGACCTTCCGGTTGCGGAAAATCCACTCTGTTGCGCACGCTGAATCGTATGAATGATATGATTCCTGGTACACGTATTGAAGGAACTGTAAACATCGGCGGCAAAAATATTTATAGTGACGAGGTAGAGGTAGAAAGCCTGCGTAAGCAGGTGGGCATGGTATTCCAACAGCCAAATCCTTTTCCAAAGTCGATTTACGACAATGTAGCTTATGGCCCTCGCCTGCACGGCATTCGTTCAAAGAGCGAACTGGATGAGATTGTAGAGCAAAGTCTGCGTCATTCCGCGCTGTGGGAGGAAGTTAAAGATTTTCTGAAAAAATCTGCCCTTAGCTTGTCCGGCGGACAGCAGCAACGGCTGTGTATTGCCCGAGCTTTGGCAGTACAGCCGGATATTCTGCTCATGGATGAGGCAACGTCTGCACTTGATCCTGTGTCTACGCTCAAGATAGAGGAGCTTGTACAGGAATTAAGAAGTAAGTATACAATCGTTATGGTTACTCATAACATGCATCAGGCGGCACGTGTATCTGGTCGAACCGTGTTTTTCTTGAATGGTGTAATTGTAGAGGCGGCGGATACAGAAGTGTTGTTCTCGACTCCTAAGGATTCCCGCACCGAAGATTATATTTCTGGACGTTTCGGCTGATACGGGCTACAAGGGCGCTCGTCCTTGGAAATGGCAAGCTGACCATACATTAATGAGGAGGATCGCTCTTACTATGATTCGCAGAAAAGAATTTGATAAAGATTTGGAAGAGCTGCGCAGTCTGCTGCAGCAGATGGGTGAACATGTAATAGATGCTCTTGGTGGAGCAATTGTTGCTTTACAGAATCTTGATACTGTGCGCGCTCAGGAAATCATTAAAGCAGATTTGCAGCTGAATGCCATGGAAGATAAAATCATGGAAATTGGCTCACGGCTAATTATTACACAGCAGCCTGTAGCAAAAGATTTGCGCCGCATTATCGTTGCTTTCAAAATATCCAGCGATTTGGAACGTATGGGTGACTTGGCTATTGATGTTGCGAAAGCAACTATGCGCATCCATGGACAGCAGCTGATCAAGCCGCTTGTAGACATTCCACGTATGGCGGAAATTGTGACGACCATGATTGATGAGGCTATCCAGTCTTATCTGGATGAGAACACGGATCTGGCTTATAGAATGGCACAAGATGATGATCAGGTCGATCAATTATATGGTTCGATGATCAATGAGCTATATAGTTATATGGTGGCAAAACCGGATTCTGTATCTCAAGCTATGTTATTAACGCTGGTAGGCCGTTATATTGAACGGATTGCCGATCATGCGACTAACATTGGTGAGAGTGTTGTTTATCTGGTCACAGGCAGCCGTCCGGACTTGAATCAGTAATTTGCACTTCCACAGCTTTTGTTATATCTTTAGTTAAACTAAGTAGCCGCCCTTTTAAAAGGGCGGCTACTTGTTGTATATCCTTAACATATCAGCTTATCCCACTGTTTAGGTTGGTAAAGCCGTTTCTACTTGTACAGGGCATATGGTAAGATGTAAGGAGTACGCATGAAAAAGGCGAGGTGCACTATGGACAAGTTGATACTTATAGATGGAAACAATATTATTTACCGTGCTTTTTTTGCGATGCCCCCGCTGACGAATACAGCAGGGCAACAGACAAATGCGGTGTACGGATTTACAACGATGCTGCTTCGTTTAATCGAAGAACATAAACCGACACATATGATTGTCGCCTTCGATGCAGGGAAAGTTACTTTTCGGCATGAAGGTTATCAAGATTATAAGGGTGGCCGGCAAAAAACACCGCCGGAGCTCTCCGAGCAGTTCCCTTTGTTGAAGGAATTGCTGACTAATTTAGGTGTACCGCAATTTGAAATTGGCAATTATGAGGCTGATGATATTATTGGCACCATTTCGCGCCAGGCGGATGAAGCGGGACGGCAGGTTATGATCGTGTCGGGAGACAAGGATATGTTGCAGCTGGCCTCTGAGCATACGACCGTTGCCTTAATCCGCAAAGGGGTCACCGAAGTTGAGCTTTATGGGCCGGAACAAATCCGGGAGAAATATGACCTAACCCCTGAGCAGATCATTGATCTTAAAGGACTGATGGGCGATGCAAGTGATAACATCCCGGGAGTACCCGGCGTAGGTGAGAAGACAGCTTTGAAGCTGCTGCATCAATTTGGATCGGTGGAAGGTGTCTTAGCTGGAACTGGTGAGCTAAAGGGTAAAATGAAAGAGAAACTGGAAACCCATGCAGAAGATGCGGTGATGAGTAAAAAATTAGCGACCATCTATCGCGAAGTGCCGCTTGAGCATTCGTGGGAAGACATGGTCTTTAATGGAATTTCAGCGGATACCGCGGGACCGGCGCTTGCCAAGCTGGAATTTAAATCATTGTTGGAACGTTTGTCACTTAGTGCCTATGCTCCTGTTGCCGAGGGTGAGGAGAGTGCAGCTGAAGTAGAAGCTGCGGCACTTGATATTACGATCGTAAGTGAAGAAGAACTTAAGGGACTAAGTGAAGCCCTGGCTGGCATTTCGGCACTGCATGTGGAATCGTATGGAGATAATCCGCATCGTGCCGAGGTAATCGGAATTGGATTGTCCTCTCTGGAGCGGCATTACTATGTGCCGTTTGAACTACTGCAAAAACCGGCTGCTGCGAAGCTGCGTGATTGGCTAGGAGATGAAAAGGCTCCGAAAAGTGGATATGATCTTCACCGCGCTGATTTGGCTCTACACTGGCAGGGAATTGCTTTTGCAGGTGCAGCCCATGATGTGCAGCTGGCGGCGTATTTGCTTGATCCTACGGAGGCTAATCAGAACCTAAACGATCTCACTGCTAAATACGGCTTGCCGCGGCTCTCTCCTGATGAAGAGGTATTTGGTAAAGGTGCCAAATACAAAATTCCTGAGCTGGAAGTCTTAGGGAATCACGTTGCACGAAAGAGTGCAACAGTTCTTGGAATCGCACAAAAGCAACAGCAGGAGCTGGTGGAGACCGCGATGACAGGGCTATTCGAGGATCTGGAAATGCCTTTGTCACGGATTTTGGCGGATATGGAGAAACAGGGGATTGCCGTCAATGCGGGTGATCTTAAAGAGCTTGGAAAAGAATTCGAGGCGCAAATTTCCAAATTGGTCAGTGAAATATACGAGATTTGTGGCACTGAGTTTAATTTGAACTCACCAAAGCAGCTGGGTGAAATCTTGTTTGTAAAGCTAGGTCTGCCTGTCGTCAAGAAGACGAAGACGGGTTATTCCACGGATGCCGAAGTGCTTGAGAAACTGGCGCCATACCACGATGTGGTACGTTTGATTCTGCAATATCGCACAATTGCAAAGCTGCAATCTACCTACGTAGAGGGGCTGCTTAAAGAAATTTCCCCGAACACAGGGAAAGTGCATACATTCTACCGGCAGACAATTGCCGCTACAGGACGGCTTAGCAGCCAATTCCCGAACTTGCAGAATATCCCGATTCGTCTAGAGGAAGGACGCAAAATCCGCAAGGTATTCGTTCCGTCCGAACCGGGCTGGTCCATCTTAGCAGCCGACTATTCGCAGATCGAGCTGCGTGTGCTGGCACATATTTCCGGCGATGAGCGGATGAAGGAAGCCTTTCTGCATGATATGGATATTCACACGAAGACAGCGATGGATGTGTTCGGTGTGACCGCGGAACAGGTGGACAGCAATATGCGCCGTGCCGCAAAAGCCGTTAACTTCGGGATCGTTTACGGGATCAGTGATTACGGTCTCTCGCAGAATCTGAATATTCCGCGTAAGGAAGCCGCGCAATTTATTGAGCAGTATTTTGAGGTTTATCAAGGTGTGCGCCGCTATATGGACGATATCGTAGTGGAGGCACGGAAGTATGGTTATGTGACCACGTTGCTCGAACGTCGCCGTTATCTGCCGGAGATTAATGCGAAAAACTTTAATCTGCGCTCTTTTGCGGAGCGGACAGCAATGAATACACCTATACAGGGAACAGCAGCGGATATTATCAAGCTGGCGATGGTGCATATGGACAAGGCATTATTTGATCGTGGGCTTAAGAGCCGTATGCTGCTTCAAGTACACGATGAGCTTGTATTCGAGGTGCCAGAGGATGAAATGGAGCTTATGAAGACGCTTTTGCCGGAAGTAATGGGTGGAGCCCTGAAGTTATCTGTGCCGCTTAAGGCAGAGGTCAGCTTTGGAAGTAACTGGTACGAGGCGAAATAGACTCCCTTTAAGGTGTGCATATCAGCTATAATGTAGTTGAGGTGAAGACATCATGCCGGAATTACCGGAAGTAGAGACAGTCAAGAGAACACTTAATGAGTTAGTTAATGGAAAGCAGATAGAGAATGTAACCGTCCGGTTGGCGCGGATTATTCAGCGTCCGGATGATATTCAGGCTTTTGCCCACCTGCTGGCAGGTCATAGCATTGTAAAAGTTGAACGAAGAGGAAAGTTTTTGCGTATTGTGCTGGATGGTCTGGTGCTTGTGTCACATTTACGGATGGAAGGCCGTTACGGACTTTTTTCAAATGATGACCCACTGGACAAGCATACACATGTGATTTTTCATTTTACGGATGGAACTGAGCTGCGTTACACGGATGTTCGCCAGTTCGGGACGATGCATCTATTTCAGATGGGAGAAGATCTTCAGCTGCCGCCTTTAAATAAGCTGGGGCAGGAGCCGCTGGAGCCTTCTTTTACACCGGAGAGGTTTAAGCAGATCGTGTCAGGTAAAAGCACCAAAATTAAATCGCTGCTGCTTAATCAGGAATATATCGTCGGCATCGGCAATATTTATGTAGATGAGTCGTTGCACCGTGCGGGTATCCATCCTGAAGACAGCGCCAAAGCGCTCACGGACAATCAATTGGACAAGCTGCATCATGCCATTGTAAGCACGCTGGCCGAAGCGGTTAACGCCGGAGGTTCATCTGTTAAGTCCTATGTTAATGGCCAAGGTGAGAGCGGTACGTATCAGCAGCAGCTATTGATTTACGGTCGTAAGGATCAGCCGTGCAGTAACTGCGGAACGATGATTGAGAAGACGGTTGTTGGCGGTCGTGGCACGCATTATTGTCCAAATTGCCAGCGTCCGACGGTTAACTGAATTTGTTGAAATAATAAGGTTGGCACCCACTACATGTCCCGCCCATATACTGTGTGAAGAATGCTTAATAGAGAACGGAAGCTGAAACGATAAAATTTCAGTTTTCCGGTTCTTCACAGGAGGGATTGCGGGTGCTCAGCCCATTATTTTCACTGCTATTGCTAGCGTTTGCCTTGAGTTTGGATGGTTTTGGTGTAGGAATTACATATGGGCTGCGTAAAATGAAAATACCACTGCTCTCCGTTCTGATTATCTCGCTCTGTTCGGGGGTAGTTATCTGTGTATCGATGCAGGTTGGGGTTTTGCTTGCCAAGGTAGTGTCTCCGAATGCAGCTTCTATGGTTGGTGCGGTTATACTTGTGCTAATGGGATGCTGGTCGCTTGTTCAGATGCTGATGCAAAAAGAGAAAGAGGCAGATGGCGGACGTAAAGCTGAAACGGTAGACGAGGGCTCATTTTCCGAGCAGGCTTGGGCAGAGGTAGCGGCTGATTCTGAAGCGGGTACAGAACCTGTTATGAATGATGAACCGTTGAAATCAGCTGTTTTTTCGCTTGAGCTTCGCCGTTTGGGGATTGTAGTGCAGATCTTGCGTACCCCGTCTTCTGCGGATATGGATGCCTCAGGAAGCATCTCTTCGATGGAAGCGATGATACTTGGGATTGCGCTCTCTCTGGATGCTTTTGGGGCTGGACTTGGCGCAGCGCTGCTTGGCTTCAATCCGATATGGACATCACTTACAATAGCTTTGTTTAGTGGTACATTTCTATTGCTGGGTATGAAGACAGGACTTAGATTTGCCGGGAACTACTGGATGAAGCATGCTGCCGCGTTACCAGCGTTATTATTGATTGCAATGGGAATACTGAAGCTATTATGAGGTGAGTACATGATTATAGGCTTAACCGGAGGAATCGCATCCGGAAAAAGCACAGTGTCTGCACTGCTTGTGAACAAGGGAGCGAGGCTGGTTGATGCCGATGTGATCGCCAGAGAAGTTATGCTTCCCGGGCATGAAGTGTTGGCTGCTGCTGCTAAGCAATTCGGAAAAGAGATCCTTTTTCCGGATGGAACACTGAATAGGGCCAAATTAGGTGAAATCGTCTTTCAAGATCCGGTGGCCCTGCAAACCTTGAACAATTTGACGCATCCTGCCATCCGGCAGGAAATCAAAGACCGTATGTACAGCATGGAGCAGGAAGAGCCGAAGCGGCTTATTATTGTGGATATTCCGCTTCTTTTTGAATCAGGGCTTGAGACCCTGTTCCATGAGATTGTAGTAGTCTACGTTCCCCGTGAAATGCAAGTTGCTCGATTAATGGAACGTAATAGGCTCTCATTAGAAGAAGCAGAAGCGCGATTGAATGCACAGATGGATATTGAACAGAAACGTAATAAAGCGGACTACATCATCGACAACAGTGGCGATCTTGCGTACACTGAGCAACAGGTTGCTGTTTTTTGGGACAGGCTGGGTTTATCATGAAATGGCTACGTAAAAAAAGAGTACTGCTTCTGCTATTTGTGGGTTTTACGGCAATATTGTTTCTGAGTACTAACTGGATGTCGTGGTTTTATCCCATCCATTTTAAAGATGAGATTCGCAAGCACAGCATCACTTATGAGATAGACCCGTTTCTTGTAACCGCGATTATTCGGGTAGAAACGAACTTTAAAACTGGACGAGAATCCAAAAAAGGCGCACTAGGGCTGATGCAGCTTATGCCGGATACCGCGAAGTGGGCGCTGGAAAAGGCCAAGCTTCCAAACGTATCTATGGAAGAACTCAAGCATGAGCCTTCGGCTAATATTGAACTGGGTACATGGTATCTTTCAACTTTATCCCGTCAATTCGAAGGTAAACGTACAGCAATTATCGCAGCCTATAATGCTGGGCCCGGAAAAGTTCAACGCTGGTTGGACGAAGGGATCTGGGATGGGACAGATGCAACCATTAAAGATATTCCCATTGGTGAAACCAGGCATTATGTACAGCGCGTTAATTATTACTATGATCAGTACACGGACATTTACAAAGAATTTTAATTTCTACCGTGTTATGTATAAAAAGAAGTATTAAACGACCTGTAGGTCGTTTAATACTTCTTCAAAAAGCTTATGTTGGTCAGGTTATTTGTATTGACCTGCCAGTTGTTGTTCTGCCAGGGTTACAAGACGTTTAGTGATGTAACCACCGATCGAACCATTTTCATAAGAAGTTTTATTGCCTTGGTAACCATCTGGGGAAAGCGTGATTCCTAGTTCTTGGGCAACTTCGTATTTAAGTTGTTCCAAGGCACCGCGGGAATTTGGAGCTACAAGGTTATTGGAGTTGTTGCTTTGGCTCATTGCTGTTCACCTCCTCTGTTGGTAACTGTATTATGTGCCGGACTTGCCATTATCATTACAAGAAAAAAACGGTGATTTCTGGAAATAATAAAAAAGCCGTTCAAAAGCCGGATTTATAACGTTCCGGGACCAAACCATTATGTATTAGGAAGTGATGAAGCTTATGAAATGCCCTTACTGTGATCACACAAATACTAAAGTGCTGGACTCGCGACCAGCGAATGAAAATAAGTCAATCCGTCGTAGGCGTGAATGTGAGCGTTGCAGCAAACGTTTCACTACTTTTGAAATGATTGAAGAGACGCCACTGATTGTAATTAAAAAAGACGGCAGCCGTGAGGAATTCAGTCGTGATAAAATACTCCGCGGTCTCATCCGTGCTTGTGAGAAACGGCCGGTTTCTGTGGAACGTCTAGAAAAGATCGTGTCCGAGGTTGAGAAATCTTTGCGCGGCATCGCCGTTGCGGAAGTGGAAAGCCAACAGATTGGTGAATTCGTGATGGAGCAGCTCTACCCAGTAGATGAAGTGGCTTACGTTCGTTTTGCGTCCGTATATCGCCAGTTCAAGGATATTAATATGTTCATGAAGGAACTCAAGGGGCTGCTGTCCAAGAGTACGGGAGAATTAGAGGGATTATAGGGTTTTGTCCAGTTAGGGCGTTACAGCCAATCCTAGGGTGTGCTAGGAGTGCTTCTACTGGTTTGTTTCCTCTGGGTTTTGCGTGGGAAATTAGAGTGAAAAAATGAATTTTAAAAAAAGTGTTGACATAGAGGGCGATTTTTTATATTATATAGAAGTCGCCTACGACGCTTGAGTTTATCGGAACAACTCAATTACGACCAAACTAAAATTATAAAATGTGTGATTACATACATCTGAGATTTCAGTTTGGGGCCATAGCTCAGCTGGGAGAGCGCATCGCTGGCAGCGATGAGGTCAGGGGTTCGATCCCCCTTGGCTCCACCAAACATCATATGGACTCTTAGCTCAGTTGGTAGAGCAGTAGACTCTTAATCTATTTGTCCAGGGTTCGAGCCCCTGAGAGTCCATCCTAAAGAAACGGCAGAAATGCCGTTTTTTTTGCTGTTTGGGGAAGAGTGACTTTTTATTTGGTTTGATCGTGGTATGTTTTGATAGATAAAACGTACAATGCAAAGAGAGTCGTGCGGAAACACGACTCCCTTTGCAATAGCCGCTTTTAAGGGCGGCGGCTTCGGAAGTTTAGTCAGGAAATCGACCGCATTCCTTTGCGAGAGGGCGGTCTATTTCTTTTTGAGGTAGTTGAGCAATGCAATAATGAACATGCCGAACATGAACATCAGTGACAATTGCTGACTCCAATTACAGACAATCCATATCTAAAGAAACAGCAAGATGCTGTTTCTTTTTTTGTTCCCATTTATTAATTATCATTAAATCCATTAAACTCCTTAAGCATTTGGATAAAGGTTTCAAGCTGTTGATTATCCCATTGGGCTATGCGCTCATAAAATATGAACTCCTTATCCTGTAACGCATCAAAGGTTTTTTGTCGTCCAAGATCAGTGAGAGTAAGAAGGATCGCTCGACGATCGTTAGGGGAGTCTTCCCTTTTGATATAACCCAAATTCTCGAGTTGCTTGATGAGACGGCTGACTGAACTACGATCCATAGCCGTAGATTCTGCCAATACAGAGGCACTTGTTGGACCATAGGAGTACAGCCAACGAACTATATGGAAAGCAGCAGGTTGTACAGATGAATCGAAAGCGGCAGCAGTTCTGACATTTAGGGCATGCGAAGCGCTAATAAGGGCACTAATTTGTCCACCTAGCTTCAGTTCTAATTGTCCTCTCGAAGTGTCTTTACGTTCGGGATTCATTGTTTTAACCACCTAACCTTGAATTTTTATATAGTTGACATATGTCAATCATCATCATATAATTGATATATATCAATTATATATTTTGGAGTATACGCTGTCAAAATGAAATTGCTCCTTCCTGATGAATTCCTGATATAAAGGAAAATGTAGAGGATGACAAAGCCGATTATTGTAATTACTGGAGCTACTAGCGGTTTGGGACAACTCGTTGCACTTGAAATGGCTAAGCGAGGTGCCCATCTTGTTCTGACTGCAAGGAGTAAAACCCGTTCGGAAGTAACTGAAAAAATGATAAAGGAGAGCGTACCAGCAGCCGAAATTAGTTTTTTCTACGGAGACTTATCCTCAATGAGGGATGTCACTAGGTTAGGACAAGAAATATCTAGTGTTTTTACGAAGATAGAGGTGTTAATAAATAATGCAGGGCTTCATGGGTTTGAACAGCGGATAACTGCAGATGGATTCTCAGAAATGATGGCTGTGAACTATTTTGCACCTTGGTTATTGACGCATACTTTAGAAGGTTCTTTGAAAGCAGCAGGAAATGCAAAAATTATAAATGTTGCTTCGGAAGCTTCACGCCGGCATGGAGTGCTAAAGTTGCCAGAAGATTTGCTCAATACAGCTTCTTTTACTTCCAGAGGATCATCTGAGATTTATGGGAAAACCAAACTGTTAAATATCATGTTTACCAGTGAGCTTGCACGTCGATGGGCGGAAACGGGAATTAGCGTTCATGCATTGAATCCGGGTTTTAACGTTACAGGTCTCGGGCGTGAACTTTGGTTTTCTTCGATGCTTAAGCACTTATTGAATTTCTTTCGTATTGGCGATCCTCGTAAAGGAGCTGAGATCATTATTCGTTTAATGACCGATCCTAAATATCAAGAGAGCAGTGGGGGATATTTTAACGTTGGGACAGGCAATCCCATTGTACCCGTACAACCGGGAGGAGATAAGGTATTGGAAAATAAATTATGGAACGATACGGGAGACATTTTGCAGCAGAAAGGTTTCGTTGGAAATTGATTTAATTAGTGAAAATGAGCTCTTGTCCGTTCGAATCACCCACTTATGATCCTGCGGACTGTATAGCTCTTGTTTTCTATATTCGGTGCAATTAGTCGGGTGATCGGACCGTAGCGCACTTATTTCCTCTCCAGTAGCAGTATTTTGCTTTGAAAAGACTAAATAAGTGCGTAGGAGTCCGATAGCTTGGGAAAACGCCCCATAATCAGAAAATAAGAGCACCTCGGTCCGTTGTATCTCAACCTTCCGCCAGAGCGGCATTTTATAGTACTACGAGCAGAAATAGACCGCATCTCTAGTGAGAGAGCGGTCTATTTTACCGTTCCCGTTAGTTACCGTATTCCTTCAAAAGCGTACCTCACCAACTGCTGCACATAAGCATCGTCTATGGGTTGGCCGGTCACCAGTAAGCGGTAGAATATCGGCCCGTAAATAAGATCGGTAACTACTTCAATATCGAGATTATCCTTCAATTCCCCGCGCTGAACACCCCGTTCCATAAGCAGCCGTGCCTCAAGCCGACGAGGCTGGAAATATCGGGTCCGATAAGTTTCCGCCAAGCCTGAATCCATCTGTCCTTCGCCAATGATCTCCGTAATGATTTTACCCTCTCGACTAATCAGGAACCGGGATAAGTTCGTTGCATGCATGAGAATATCATCAAATACTGAACCTGTGTCAGGTACGGGCAGTCTGTCCGCAGCGGAGGATAGGAATCCATCCATCACCACGGCAGCCTTGTTAGGCCACCATTTATATATCGTAGCTTTGCTGACCTTGGCACGATCCGCTATTTTTTCCACCGTAACTGCTCCAAAACCATTTTCCAATAACAAATCATAGGATGCGGTAAGAATAGACTTCTCCGTCTCAACATTACGCGGACGCCCTCGTTTACTCTCCATCTGAAATCACCCTTTCATTAATCTGTTTCCAATCAAAATATAAACTATACGTTCAGTATACTAAAAAAACCTAAAAAAATAAATGACTATCACCTATTTACAAAACGATACGTTCAGTATATTATTTAGACATGAATTAGTGAACTAAACGTACAGTATTTAAATTATTAAGACCATCTGAGGAGGATTCACATGCAAAAAGAACAAGCGGTGAAAGAGAACCACATTTCAAGTTGGATGATGTTTATGTTAGCAGCCGCATGTGGGCTTATCGTGGCCAATCTTTATTATGCTCAAACCCTTGTTGGACCTATCAGTGTCTCGACAGGACTTTCTTCTACAGCCGCAGGCTTGATAGTCACTTTAACTCAAATCGGTTATGTTGTAGGTTTGTTATTTATCGTGCCGTTGAGTGACATTGTTGAGAATCGGCGTCTCACGATAATCACGTTAATGGTTGCAGTGGGTGCATTGCTGGTTGCAGCCTTCGCAGCTAATGCGCCTTTATTCCTGACAGCATCTTTGTTTATAGGAACCGGTTCTGTGGTAGCCCAAATCCTGGTGCCTTATGCCACCTATTTAGCGTCTGAAGAGCAGCGTGGGCGTGTGGTTGGTAATGTTATGAGTGGACTCTTACTAGGTATTATGTTTGCCCGGCCCGTGGCAAGCTTTATCACCAGCATCTGGGGATGGCAAGCCGTTTTTATTTTTTCAGCGGTCGTCATCACGTTGTTAGCCATTCTTCTGTCGCGATTTCTTCCTGAACGTAAACCTGCACCTTCGGTAAGCTATAGTAAATTAATTGTCTCTTTAGGCACCCTTTTAAAACAAACGCCTATATTGCGCCGGCGTGCCTTATATCAAGCTTGTTTATTTGGAGCTTTCAGTCTCTTTTGGACGGTGGTTCCGTTGCGGCTGGCGGATGATTTTGGAATGTCGCAGCAAGGGATCGCATGGTTTGCTTTAGTAGGTGTTGGTGGGGCTGTAGCCGCGCCGATTGCTGGAAGACTGGCAGATAAAGGTTGGAGTAAATGGTTAACCGGGCTGGCCATGATCATTGCCACCTTGTCTTTTTTACTAATTCATCTTTTCCATAGCCACTCAACTTTTGCTCTCATCCTGCTCTTTATTTCCGCGATTACATTGGATATGGCCGTATCCGGAAATCTTGTACTCGGACAGCGTGTGATTTATTCATTGGGAAGTGAAGCGAGGGGACGTCTTAATGGGATCTTTATGGCGATTTTCTTCGTGGGTGGAGCCGTTGGATCATCTTTGGGTGGTTGGGCTTATGCCTATGGGAGATGGACCTTCGCCTCACTCATCGGAGTGATCCTGCCGCTATTGGCTTTGGTTTACTTTTTCACTGAAAAAAGATCAACTAAAGCTGTTGAATAAAGCCTTGCTTTAAGAGTGGGGGTTAGGTTTTACACGGCAGAATAGACCGTTACCTTTGGTTAGGGCGGTCTATTTCTTTTTGAGGTATAAAGCTTGATAAACGTTAGTTATGCTCCGCTAACTGCACTTCAAACCCGTCCGGGTCCAGGATATAAAAGAACCGCAGGTGGGGATTGGGGGCGATTGGTCCGCGCGCTACTAGGATACCTTGGCTTTTTAAACTCTCCATCGCTTCATCAAGTGACTCCACTTCGAAACCCACAGAAACGCCACATTCCGGCTTCAAAGCCGGGTCACTTCCCTGAATAAGCTCGATCTTGGGTTGCCCCTCCAGACCTAACATGACGATCTGTTTTCCACTGCTCTCAAATCTACGCTCAATGGGTAGCCCCAGTATCCGGTTATAAAAATGAAGGGAAGCCTCCAGATCGCTGACCCGAAGCGTAATCCAATTCATACTCAATTTCATGGTTTTATAGTCTCCTCTGATGAATATTCTATATCGTATATTATACGCTATCATCTTGCCCGGAAACAGGGAGAATGGGAAATCAAGAACGTTTAATGAGGATAAAAGCCCGAAAAATCAGCTGTGCAACCAGTGGTTGACAGGATGTAAGGGGAGATAGGTAGTCAATTACAGAACGTTATAATATGATGAGCATGAGGTGATGGCGAATGGACTTTGCAAATAAATTGCAAAGCTATAGGAAACAGAGAGGAATGTCCCAGGAGAACTTGGCGGAGGTGATTGGTGTTTCGCGGCAAGCCGTGTCTAAGTGGGAATCAGGTCAATCCTATCCCGAAATGGATAAGATGATTAGTTTAAGTGAATTATTTCACGTAAGTTTGGATCATCTGGTGAAGGATGCTTCAAGCGATACCAAAGCAGAGCATGTCGCAAGCCCCGTATATGTAGATCTGAATTCCTTGTTTCATTATGAGTACAAAAGTAAGAGAACATGCTTTGGAATTCCTCTGGTTCATATCCATATCGGACGGGGGCTATACGTTGCCAAAGGGGTTATTGCCATAGGTAATGTTGCGATTGGTGCTGTATCTATTGGTATTGTTGCTTTGGGCGGATTATGTTTAGGTGCGCTTGCTTTAGGACTCATCAGTTTTGCAGGTCTGGCTCTAGGGCTTTTGTTAGCCGTTGGGGGTATTGCGGCGGGTACAATGGCCGTTGGTGGAATAGCATTGGGGATATTTGCTGTTGGAGGTTTAGCTGTAGGTATGTTCTCCTTGGGTGGTCTCTCTATCGCTTCCCATATTGCAATGGGTGGATATGCAAGCGGGCATATAGCTATAGGGGATACCGTAAAAGGTGCTTATACCTTTATTACTCAAGATAATAATTTCAACGACATCAAGGGGGAGGAGGTAAGAAAGTTAATTCAGCAAGAATATCCACATCTTTGGAAGCCCATTGTGCAGGGAATTATTTCAATCTTCAAATAGCTGATTAATTTGCGGAAATTTCTTAACGGTTGTTTCATATGGATATAATTTGGGTAATAAACGATTGGCGTTTGTCATATATGGATCCGGCAAAAATACTTGTTGCTCAGCAACAAGTATTTTGATTTTGTGTTGGATATTTGTGAAAATATAAAACCTGATATTAGATTTTTTGCTGAAAACCGAAATTTTTACAGAGGAGTATTTATTTGAAAAGCATTCATAAGCGCTTATTATTCTTGCTGCTTGTGTTTATAATTCTACCGTATTTTTTATCCGTGTTGTTGATCTATCGGCAGACGAAAGAGAATGTGGAACGACATGAACTTGAGAACAGCCAAGAGCAAATTCAGCAGGCGTCAGCCGATCTAGAGCAATATTTTGATGAAATCATTAATCTTCCATATATTTTATACCGAAATCCAGACTTATTCAGGGTGTTTGAAGAAGGGTTAGAAGAAGATTTTTATTTTAAGCAGCTTGAAATTAATAAGGGTATGACTAACTTCTATCTCATGAGGAGTGAAATTCGTCAGATCCGTTTATTCATAAACGAAGGGAAAAGTTCATTTACAGTTTATAATGCCATGTTAAGTTCCCGTAAAAGGAATCCGGATTTATTACAGCAAGCTTCCATTCAGAAGCTGAAGAGCTCTAATAGCAATTATCTTATTGAAGCTCCGCATCCGATTGAGAACTATAACGATACCTCCATTATGCCTCCTTCGGATAAAACATTGGTTTTGACGGTTCATCACAAAATCGTGGATGTCCTAACGCAGGAATTTCTGGGCGTCATCACTATAGATATTGATTTGGACAAGATTGCTCATATCGCTAATCATTTTCTACAGAAAAATAAAGAGAGCGTATGGCTTTCCGATGCGGAGAATCATGTCATTTACGCAAGTGAGGAGACATGGATAGGCAAAACCGTTCCAGATGAACTGCAAAGGAAAATAAGTCCAGCACAGGCAGCTGCTAAATCTCCAGAAGGAGATATTGTGTTTACTAGAACATTGCAGGAACCGATAAAAGAGTGGCATTTTGCTAAGGTAACCCCGAGCTCTTTTTTATTTGAAGATGTAAGGAAAACCGCCTATACAAACATTATTGTAGGTGTGGTTGTAGGTGGACTGGGCTTGATAATGATAACAATCATTTCATATGGATTTACACGGCCGATAAAACTGCTTAGTCAAAAAGTCCAGCGTATCGAGGGGAGGAATATGAATGCCCCATTCGACGATATGCGGGAGGACGAAATCGGTATTCTAGAAAGGCATATCAAGGAGATGATGAATCGGATCAACCGTCACATTGACCGGGAGTATAAGCTTGAGATAGAGAACAGGAAAAATCAGCATAGGGCGCTAAAGTCGCAGATCAATCCGCACTTTTTATTTAATTCTTTACAATCCATTGCTGCTGTTGCCCTACTCTCTGAATCTCCAAAAGTATATCAACTGATTACCTCGTTATCCAAAATGATGCGGTATTCGATTCGTGTGGATCAGAAGGCGACGGTTCAAAGCGAAGTGGATTATGTACAGGCTTATTTGAATCTTCAAGCGGAACGTTTTCAGACTGATTTTAGCTATTCCATTGATATACCTAAAGATATTCTTGATATTCCGGTTCCTAGTATGATCCTGCAGCCGCTCGTTGAGAACTT
The DNA here is from genome assembly GCF_038002705.1 of Paenibacillus sp. FSL H7-0716. Classification (NCBI taxonomy): domain Bacteria; kingdom Bacillati; phylum Bacillota; class Bacilli; order Caryophanales; family Paenibacillaceae; genus Paenibacillus; species Paenibacillus sp. FSL H7-0716. Next base: position 102,407 of record NZ_JBBODA010000016.1, on the reverse strand, counting down.
TTTTAAGCACTGTTATGACGAGGGCTATGAACAAGCTTACATCCATATTTATGGTGAAATACAAGGTGAATATTTGAATCTAGTCGTAGAAAATAACGGAAACAGCGTGACGGATGATGAACTTGAGGCATTAAAAAATAATCTCTACACACCGGTTAACGAAGGCAATCCTTCTTTTGCACATATCGGGTTAAAAAACATTCATGATCGCTTGGTTCTTCATTTCGATCAGACAGCAGGAATCAAACTGGATTCGATGCAGGGACAAGGGTTCACTGTACGGCTAGTAATTCCACTCTACCTAAAGGAGAAGTAACGTTTATGAAAGCTCTTATTGTAGATGATGAGTCTAATGTTAGAAAAATCATCCGTTTTTTGGGACGGTGGGAACAATACGGGATTACCGAAGTGCTGGAAGCCAGAAATGGTCTAGAGGCTAAGGCGTTGATTGAGCAGAAATCTCCTGAGATCATAATGACAGATGTCAAAATGCCCAAAAATAGCGGGATGGAGTTAATCGAGTGGTTGGCTGTTAAAGACTATCCGGGAAAAGTGATTATGATTTCAGGGTTTGACGATTATTGTTTCATGCGTAAAGCGTTTAAGCTGGGCTGCTTTGATTATTTGATGAAGCCAATTGAAGAGAAAATGCTGAATGAAACTTTAGAAGGGGCGTTGAGAGCCTGGGAACAAGAAGAGGGAGACCGTCGCAATATGGAGTCCGGATTTTATGAAGAGGTAAAAATGTTTCGCTTAAACAGGGAGATTACTGCTGCTTGTAACGGTGAAGCTTTTGATGCAGGCGAAATTGCCTCGGCTCTCCCACAGGCAGACGTATACGACTTCACCATGATGTATTTTTACCAATCTCATTATTCGGAGCCATACATTCAGCTTTTGACCGAAGAACTGGCTACACGGGAGTGGGGAAATGCATTTACGCTTCAAAATGATCCTAATGTCTGTGTGATTCTGTCCCTTCATGGACAGTTTTTCCCGATAGAGGAATGGATTACCCAGCATTTTGATATACCTGTTCGTTTGGTTAGCGGCCCTTCCATCCAATCGCTCGCAGAGATATCGTTATCTTTTCAATCTGCGCAAAGGTCTATGGCTGAACAAAATTTTAGAGCAATCCATCGTTTGGCGGATTTAGATGATGTTAGGCGTATGAATGATATTGTCGCATTTGTTGATGAGCATTATATGGAAGAGTTAAGTTTGGACAAATTATCCACCCGTTTTTTTCTGAGCCGAGAACATATCTCGCGGAGATTTAAGCAAGAAGTAGGGATGACTCTTACTAACTACGTCATTCATTTACGAATAAATCAAGCGAAACAGTGGTTACTAGAATCGGATGAAAAGATGTACTCGATTGCCTTAAAGCTAGGGTATCAAGATGAGATTTATTTCTCTAAGCTGTTCAAAAAAAACGTCGGTATGACGCCTGCTGAATATCGTAATTCACAGGGAGCAAGAGAAATAGACGCGGAAGTCAGGATAGCCAATACATAAGTTCATTGTTGAATGCATCTGGGGGAATTATGAAAATAAAAAGGGTTAAATGGATTATCGTGGGGTTGATTACGCTAACGCTTTCTTCATGTGGTGCGCATACACGTCCACTGAAGGAAGCGGATTTGAAGGTAGCGGATAAGACAGTCACTTTGGAGGTACTGAATCCTAAAGTGGAAATCTCTATAGAATTCGAGCAGATGGTTAAGGAATATGAAAAGGAAAACCCGAATATTAACGTGGAAATTCTAACCTTTGGCGGAGGAGCTAACTACCTTGATGAGCTAAAGGCGAGGTTAGCGGCCAATGTTGGTCCTGATATTTTTCCAAATGGCGGTTATGAAGAAGCGAAGGCATGGAGTAGATATCTAGAAGATTTATCGGATCAACCTTGGGTCGAACAGGCTTATGACGAGGCGCTAGAACCGATGAAGATGGACGGGAAAATATACGGGATGCCGATCAATTTTGAAGGCTACGGTTTTATTTATAATAAGGATTTATTCACAAAGGCTGGGGTTACTCCTCTCCCGACAACGTTTACTGAATTAAAAGAGGCGGCGAAAAAGCTGAAGGCTATAGGTGTGACTCCTTTTTCTGTTGGGTATTCCGATCATTGGTTTTTTGTCCTCCTGTTGAATATTGCTATTGCACAACAGGAGGACCCGGATGCTTTTATTCAAGGGTTAAACAACGGAACACAATCTCTTCGAGAGAATAAGGAAGTTAAAGATGTCATTCGGATGCTGGATTTGACCGTACAATATGGTAACGAAAATTTTTTGACAACAGATTATAATTCGGAAGTTGAGTTATTTGCAACCGGGAGAACGGCGATTCTAAAACAAGGGAATTGGGTTCAGTCTAAAATTGATCAAATATCGCCGAATATGAATATCGGTTTTTTACCCATGCCTATTAATGATGGTGCCAAAAATAATGCGTTGCCAGTAGGGGTATCTAATAATTGGGCTGTTAATAAAGAATCTTCGCCAGAAAAGAAGAAGGAAGCCAAAAAGTTTTTGAACTGGATGGTTTCGTCGGAAACAGGGAAAAAGTTCATGAAGAATCACTTTCATTTTATTTCAGCTTTTAAAAATATAGAGACGGACCGTTCGGGAGCGCTTGTAAAAGATCTTATGCGATACGTCGATGAACAGAAAACTTTATCTTGGAATTGGTTCAAATTCCCTCCCAGAGCAAGAGAGGAGTTTGGCTATCTTATGCAAGCTTATGTAGGAGAGCAAATCAATCGGGATCAATTGCTTCAAGAGCTTCAAAAATCGTGGGATACCCATGTGAAGCAATAAAACCAAATCAATATAACCCTGTAAATGCATCAATTCACGACATATTCATAACGTCTACTCTTCATTAGAATTTAAAAGGGGAACAGCACAAAGGAAGATCGAAACCCAAATTTAAAGTATAAGAGGAGTTAGATGATGAATTTCAAGAAAATGATTAAACAAACAACAATCCTAACCTTTACAGCTGCTTTAATGTTAGGTGGAGCTACTCAAACCTTTGCGAAGGGAAATAACAAGCCGAACAAGCCGGAGTACAATGACTATGGTTTCTCTCATATCACTCGCGCTGACATGTTGAAATTACCCAAACAACAAAATAGCAAACAATTCCAAGTCCCCAAATTCGATGCTTCAACGATTGAGAACATTCCTGCCGCCGTTAAGTTCGATGAGAATGGAAACAAAATTGAAATGGATGTTTGGGATACTTGGCCGCTGCAAAATGCAGATGGAACTGTAGCAAGTTATAAGGGGTATCAAATTGTTTTTGGTCTGGCGGGCGACCCTAATAATGGATCAGACACATTTATTTATTTGTTCTATAAGAAAGAAGGAGACAACTCTATCAGCAGCTGGAAGAATGCCGGCAGAGTGTTTAAGGATAGTGACAAACTTGTTCCTGATGATTATGTTTTAAACAATCAAGCCGAAGAATGGTCCGGTTCAGCAACCATGACATCTGATGGCAATGTTCGCTTGTTTTACACCAATCGTCATCCTTGGGATCCAGATCGCGGATTTTACGGGAAACAAACTTTAACTACAGCTCAAATTAATGTTTCTGCCCCGGATAAGGATACCCTTAAGATTGATGGCGTAGAAGATATGAAATCCATCTATGACGGTAATCAAGGTGAAATTTATCAAAGTGTTGATATCACCGGTTTCAGCAAAGGCGATTACGACGATAATCATACCTTAAGAGATCCTCACTATGTGGAGGATAAAGGCCACAAGTATCTTGTGTTTGAAGCAAATACAGGGACAACTACGGGTTACCAGGGTGAAGAATCTCTCTTTAACAAAGCTTATTATGGTAATAGCAATGCCTTCTTCCAAGCTGAGAAAAAGAAATTACTAAGCAGTGCTGACAAAACATCTGCGGAAACCGCGAATGGTGCGCTCGGTATCATTGAATTAAATAATGATTATACATTCAAAAAAGAAATGAAGCCGCTACTTGCCTCCAACACCGTGACAGATGAAATTGAACGTGCGAACATATTTAAATTGAATGGCAAGTGGTATCTGTTCACAAGCTCAAGAGGTTCTAAAATGTTTATTGATGGCATTGATGATGAAGACATCTACATGCTCGGGTACGTATCTAATTCTTTAACCGGACCTTATAAACCATTAAATGGTACAGGACTTGTCCTCCATCAAGATCTTAATGCTTATGATATTACCTGGACTTATGCTCACTTTGCGATTCCGCAAGTGAAAGGGAATAATGTAGTCATCACAAGTTACATGACAAACAGAGGTTACTTTGGGGATCATCATTCCACTTTTGCCCCAAGCTTTGTGCTGAATATTAAAGGCTCCAAGACTTCAGTTGTACCGAACAGCATTTTGGAACAAGGGCAATTGACGCTTAAAGGTAACAAACCGTATTAAATCATTTACAAAGTAAATGCCAATGTAGTTGGCGTTTACTTTTCTTTTTATAAGCTAAGATTAGCAATGTGAAAAAAGCGAGGTATATTTTGAATAAGAAAAAAATGATAGGAATCACTATATTCATCCTTTGTTTAATTTGTATTGTGACGATAGTATTAGTAACTTATGAAGCTGGAGAGAAGAAGAAGCCGGGGACCGATGATCGTGAACATAAACCTACCACTCGGGCTAGCTATCATTTCACTGTACCTGAGCATTGGAAAAACGATCCGCAGAAACCCATTTATTTTGATGGTAAATATCATTACTATTATCTCTATAATGCTGATTACCCGGATGGAAATGGTACAGAATGGAGACACGCCACATCAATGGATTTGGTGAGCTGGGCAGATGAAGGCGTTGCGATTCCAAAATATACAACACCCAATGGTGATCCCTGGTCAGGATCTGTTGTTGTTGACGATAGCAATACAGCAGGTTTTGGCGAAGAGGCTATTGTGGCGATTTTAACACAGCCTTCTGCAGAGGGGGGGAAGCAAGAACAATATTTATGGTTCAGTACGGATCGTGGGCTGACGTTTAAATCTTATAGTGATGATCCTATTTTGCCAAATCCGGGCACAGAAGATTTCAGAGACCCGAAGGTAATATGGGATCAACATTCTCATAAATGGGTGATGACGCTAGCCGAAGGTACGAAAGTGGGCTTTTACGAGTCTGACAATTTAAAGGATTGGCACTACACAAGCGGCTTCGAAACAGAAAATATCGGAATTGTGGAGTGTCCTGACTTCTATATGATGCGGGCGAATGATGGCACTTATAGATGGGTTCTTGGGGTCAGTGCAAATGGTAAGTCGATAGGTAAACCCAACACGTATGCCTACTGGACTGGAGATTTTAATGGGAATGAATTTATCGCGGATTATCATGAACCACAGTGGCTAGATTATGGATTTGATTGGTATGGTGCTGTGACTTTTGAAGAGGGAAAGGACAAGGATCAATACAATCATCGATATGCTTTGGCCTGGATGAATAATTGGAATTACCCTCATGTTACCCCCAATCTTAACGAAGGTTTTAACGGAATGGATTCAATCGTACGTCAAATAAAATTAACACGAGATGAAGAGCAGTCGTATCAGTTAGTATCACAGCCCATCGAAGCATTAGATCAAATGGTAACTTCAACGGATTCCTTGCAACAAATAAAAGTGAACGGCTCGTCAACACTTGATATCACAGGCGAAAATTACCAGCTCGATGCAGATCTATCTTGGTCAGAGAGTACCAATGTAGGCTTAAGACTTCGTGAATCCGCAGATAAGACGCGCCATGTGGACGTAGGAGTGTTTGTTGAAGGACAATATTCTTATGTTAATAGAGCCTTCACTGGACAACCTGATGAGAGTGACAGATATCTTGAAAGCAAGGCCCCCTTTGATGTGAACAAGAAAAAAGTGCATCTGAAGATCCTTGTGGATAGAACAAGTATTGAAGTTTTTATAGATGATGGTGAAATTGTATTTTCTAATGAAATCTTCCCGGAAATAAATGATCAAGGCATTACCTTGTTTTCTGAAGGTGGCACCGCGATTTTTAATAATGTTGTAATTAAGCATTTTGGCAAAGATTAGAATGAATATACAGAATTTTTCTAATTCTTGCGCAATAAGAGGGCACTCCAACCTATGGATGTCCTCTTTTTTTATTATAAGTACGTAATATTAAACCTAATTCACGAAGGAATACATAATTGTTAAACTCTATCTTGAATTCTAGAATGATGTTATTGGCATCACGTGCCAGAGGGATGGCTGCTTAGTGGAGAAGACGAAGGTTCGCTGCGGATACAGGTTCCGAAAAGCTTGGTGCGCGGAAACGATTCGCTGTTCGTCTCTCGGGGTGCAGATCCTACAGTGGCATCAAGCTTCACTATGAATATCAACGTAATCGACCCGCTGGCAGTGTATTACGAGACCTTTTATGAGGAGTCTACTAAGGAGATAAAAACCTACATGGATGTTACTAATCAGTCTACAAGCAATTTCAGCGGTTCAGTGGAAGCTGACTATGAGACGGAACGATCTACCCGAGGTACTTATACTTCAACTGTGGAAAATCTGGAGCCGGGTAAGAGCGTTCGTCTTGAGATTCCTGAGCTGGCAAGAGGCCAGCGGTCGCTTAAAGTTTTTAATGATATAGGTACCTTATTGCAATCGGCAGTTGATACTTTTAACGTGCTTCTGTTGCCGAAACTCAGTCCGCCTGTCCAAATCGATGGCAACTTGTCGGACTGGGGTAATCAAGCTCCCTTTGATGTGAAGGATGTCAAAATCATGGGCTGGCAAGGAGAGCAGGATCTCAGCGCCAAGGGTTCCTTAGCGTGGGATGCCGACAATCTTTACCTTGGGGTAGAAGTTATCGATGATCATCATGCACAGTCAGCATCAGGAGATGCCATCTGGAGTGGGGACAGCATCCAGATTGGAATTGGCATTGCCAACGCGGATGGAACGGTGCCTTCTGAGTACCATGAACTCGGTGTGGCTCGCGGAAATACAGGCGGATTAATCAAATGGTGCTGGTTGGCACCCAAGGGGTTTAATTTGGGTGATGCTATAGAATTACAGTATGCGGTGGAACGTAAAGATTCAAAAACCAGCTACGAATTAGCCATTCCCTGGCGTGAACTAAAGTCCGACGATGTACAGGTGAAGCCGGGAATGAAGCTGAAATTTTCGTTATTGGTCAATGACAATGATGGTGAGGGGCGCAAGGGCTGGGTGGAATATAACAGCGGCATTGGTTCGGCTAAGGATGTTGATGCTTTTGGTGATTTATTTTTGCATTGACATATTATGCTGTTAACACTATGATATGAATGAAAAAATAATTATTCATTCACGGAGAGACGAAAAGTGGAAGACAAAAAAACTAAGATATACGAATGCGCGAAAGAGCTATTTAGCAATAAAGGCTTTAAAGACACGAATGTTTCTGGCATTACCACAATGGCTGGAATAGCTGTAGGAAGTTTTTACAACTATTATCCCTCTAAGGAAAAGCTTTTTATGGATATTTTTTTAGAGGAAAACGAAAAGCTCAAAAAAAGCTGTATGCAATCGCTGGATATGAGCCAAAGCCCATTAGCACTAATACGGCAGATGATGGCGCTTAATTTGGAAGGTATGATAGCCAACCCCATTCTTAAGGAATGGTATAACAAAAGTGTTTTCGTAAAAATCGAACAGTTGTACCGGGAAGAAACAAACATTCAGGTAAACGACTTCTTGTATGATAGCTTCCATGAAATCATTAAGCAGTGGCAAGCCGATGGTAAAATGCGCAGTGATATGGATAGTAAAATGATTATGATGATTTTCGGCGCAATGATTAATGTGGAAACCCACAAGGAAGAAATCGGGCTGGAGTATTTTCCACAACTTTTGGACAATATGCTGGAACTAATTATGAAGGGTTTGACAGACTGCCCCTAATACACTTATGGTGCAGTTTTTTTTCTAGTGAAATGAATGAATTATTAAATATTCATTCAAATTTTAAATCAAGAGGAAGGAGGCAATCATGTGAGTAAGAGAAGAGGAAAAAAGCGAAAATTCAATAAATGGATTATTGTTCTCAGCATTCTATGCGGGATTACAGTCATAGGTTGGATAGGTGGTATTCTCTTATCTGCTCCGGGAAGGCATGAAGTTCAGCAGCTTACTATCAACGCCATAGATATACAGAAACTGCGGGAGGGCAGCTATGTGGGGGAATACATTGGCATCAAAGATCATTCCAGAGATACCAAGGTGAAGGCCACAATATCTGCTGGACGGCTGTCAGATATCAAAATACTCAAAGGTGCCTTGGACAAAACAGGGAACCCTGCTGAACTGAAGGGTGGGCTAAGCATTGGTGATTTGTTTGGTCATGTGATTGAATCGCAGTCTCTTCAGGTGGACGTTATCAGCGGGGCAACGCTTACCTCTAAAACACATCTTAAGGCACTCGAAAATGCCCTACTGCAGGCGGAGACGAAATAATTCATTTTAAGGAGAATTTTTATGAACATTGCAGTCATTTCGTATTCTTTCACAGGTAATAATGAAGCATTAGCAAGGAGTGTGGCGAAAGCGTTGTGGGCTGAATATATCCGAATCTCGGAAGCTAAACCCCGAACACTCGGTAGGATTACCTTTGATATGATTTTTGACAGGATACCGTTGGTTCAACCGAAGCCTGAGCAAATAGGAAAATATGATATTATCCTATTTTTTGGACCGGTTTGGATGGGGAAAGTGGCCACACCACTCCGTGCCTATTTAAAGTACTTGAAGAAAAATCCGCAAAAGTATGGTTACCTTTCAATCAATGGTGGAGCTGACGGTCCAAATCCGAATGTGCCAGGGGAGCTCAGAAAAAGAACTGGAGCAGACCCTGTTGTATTCATCGAGCAGCATATTGCAGATCTGATATCGGCAGATCACAAACCTGCACGTAAAGATACCTCAGCTTATAAGTTAAATGAGGGCGATATTAATCAATTAACTGGTAAAATAGTGAAGAAAGTAAGGGATATGATCTAGCTATTGAGCTCCAGCGAGACGAACAGAGAAACGGCAAAGCTGCCGTTTTTTTGTTTTCTCTGCAATCTGGTAGAAATTGTTCTATTATAAAGTGTTCCTTCAATTCGCTAGATGGTATGATAGGTATGGGAGGGAATTATAAAATGAACAATGAGACGACTAATGAAAATGAAATAACAAATGAGAATGAGGAAGTAAATGATAATACAGAAATGTCTGAAGAGGATATGGCACAGCTGCTAAAGGCTGTTCACCATAACGGTCTTGTAGCATTGAGAGTACACTTTAAAGATGTTGAAGGACAAGTATTGAACATGGAAGCCTACGGCCCTGTTTTTGTTTTTCACGTGAAAACTGAATTAGATCAGGTGTATTCCTGCGGATTTTTTCTGCGCGAGTTAATTGCAAGATTCCAGTCGGGTAAGGATCCGGCAGCATGGATGGCCTCATTCTTCGTTGAGCTGATGAAAATTGAGGGAGGCAAAACACTTCCAAAACCACCAGCAAGTGAAGAAGAAGCAAAAGGGATCATTGACAATGTGTTAGTTCCGCTTTGTATTGAGGAAATTACCCAAGAATTTGCTCCAGAAAAAGTGCATGTCGGGCTAGCTTGGAACGAGAAATTGGGACCAGTCTTCGAGGCTGGATTTCCAGCAATAACCGATGGGAATAACGTATGCGCATTCCCGCTTCATCTGTTGCTGACTCATTTGCAATTGAACCGGGATCCATCCGAACTGCTTGTTCAAGGCATGTATAACATCCGCAAAGAACATGGATTGGAGTAAAACAGGCTCTGAGCCTTGACCATCCATAACCCAAAGAAACGGCAGAAATGCCGTTTCTTTTTATTTTGACATTCAAAGAGTAGATCCTTGCTTAATGAATTCATTCATATCTACTTTGAACTGATAGTAAGCTGATAACCTGCTGCTTGAAGGTTTCGTTCACATCAGCTTCGGACTGTATAGCGCTTATCTTTGCTCTTTAGCTCCATTTACCGAACTCGCGGACCGTATAGCACTTATTGTCAGTTTATTGCCTATAAAAGTAGGAGGATTAGCCAAATAGTTGCATCTCAGTCCGTTAACAGAAGAATTCCCTTGAAAATGAACCAATAACGTCTCCTCGGTCCGATAGGCCTTGGTGTTGCTGGATTATATAAAGAAACTGTAAATACTTTTCAGATATTTTAGGATAAAATTTCATTTACTGAATACGTTTGCGGACCAAGCTATATGTACAGCACCACTATACTTTTTCCGAAAAATAACCGAAGGTGTGGTAACAAGATGAAATATCTAGTTTCAATACTACTAATTGCTGCAGTGATAGCATCTGGTTGTTCCAATTCCACTCCAATCCCTCATCCAACTTCTAATCAGGAAACTTCTCCTTCTCCTTCTCCTTCTCCTAATCCAAATACAAATACAAATTTGAATTCTGATACTGATTCTTCAGATAACCGCAGAGAAGATACTGTGTTCCTCAACAAAAATATAGGTTGGAAAGCAGTCTATCGTTTTCAAGGAATGTCACGTGAAGATATGGAGCTTTATACAACTAGTGATGGGGGAGAGTCTTGGAAGGAGATAGGGGATAGCTTACAAGTAGGAAGTACTCTTCCTAGCGGGGTGAAATCGGGACTTACTTTTGTTAACGAAAAAGAAGGCTGGATTACAACGAATGCGCCTTGGCAGGGAAAAGTTGGTTTATATAAAACAATGGATGGTGGAGTTACCTGGAGTGAACAGACAGTCACAGTGCCGGATGAGTTAGTAAACTCGCAAATCTATGCTTATCCTCCCCTCATTCTTACGAAGGATCAAGGAATCTTAATTACTCGGCCCGCTGAAAATGAACATACATTGTTATATATAACGATAGACGGGGGACAACATTGGAAATCATTCCTTGACGATCAAAAGGACCAGTATGTTGGTATCGCATGGACGCTCTCAGAGAGTATGGCGACGGTAAAATACGCAGAGAAAACCTGGACATTAAGCATGCAGAACTATGGAAAATGGTCCCTTTAATCGAAATGTTGGCATATTGCGTTTAGAAAAGACGTACACATCAAATGAAGCGAGGCGTTAACCTGACTCTGGCTGTTATAGCTGTTTATGGGATAACGTTTTGTTTTATCCATTATTCGAAACCGGTTTCAAATGTGCGAGCGCGCCGCGCAATGAAATCAGTAGGAGGAAAAGACGATGTTACGAAAAGGAAAAATGTTAAGTCTATTTCTGCTGTTCACCCTCTTAATTGCTTGGGTACCTACAGGGAGTTCAAGCGCGGCATCAAGCTGGAATCTGGCATGGAGTGATGAATTTGATGGGAATTCTCTGAACACTAATAATTGGTCGGCGGAAATAGGTACGGGTAGCGGGGGTTGGGGAAACAATGAGCTTCAGTATTATACCAGTCGTCAGCAGAACCTGCAGGTAACGGGTGGGAATTTAGTGATTACTGCACAAAAGGAGTCGTATGGGGGGATGAATTATACCTCTGCACGGATCAAAACACAGGGACTCAAAAGCTTCACCTACGGAAAAATCGAAGCTAGAATCAAATTACCTTCAGGACAGGGACTCTGGCCAGCATTTTGGATGCTTGGGGCGAATATTGATTCAGTGGGTTGGCCGAAATCTGGGGAAACGGACATTATGGAGCGTGTGAACAATAATGCTTTTGTTAACGGGACGGTACATTGGGATGCCAATGGGCATGCCGAGTACGGTCAGGTATCTGGTAACCTTGATTTCTCACAGTACCATGTGTACAGCGTGGAATGGGATGCGAATTATATAAGATGGTTTGTAGACGGCAACCCGTTTAATGCTTTTTATATTGAGAACGGAACCGGAAATACGGAGGAGTTCCAGAAACCTTTCTTCATCCTGCTAAACCTTGCCGTGGGTGGAAATTGGCCGGGAAGTCCAAATGCTTCAACTGCTTTCCCAGCTCAAATGCTGGTTGATTACGTACGTGTGTATCAGGCTGCGCCTACCTCAAGCATTGTTAGTGGTGGAATTTACACTTTAGCTGACAAGGCTAGTGGTAAGGTTCTGGACGTAGTGGATGTATCCACAGCAAGCGGGGCGAAAATGCAGCAATGGACCAATTACACTGCCAATAATCAGAAATTTAAAGTGGAGAGTACAGGCGACGGTTATTACAAGCTTACGGCAGTGCATAGTGGAAAAGTGTTGGATGTGCCGAACTCATCGACCGCGAGCGGTGTACAGCTGCAGCAGTGGGATGACAATGGTACCAACGCTCAGCGATGGAGCATTATTGATGTTGGAGGGGGCTATTATAAGCTTATTTCAAAAGTGAGCGGATTAGCCATGGATGTATCCGGAGCATCAACAGCCGATGGCGCAGCTGTCCAGCAGTGGACGGATAACGGGAGTGATGCTCAGAAATGGTTTTTTACGAAAGTGAACTAAAGAAATGCCGCCCCATATCAAATGGGGCTTTTTCTAATCGGTCTAATTTGTTTTAAATCGGATAAAAGAATAGGGGTTAAGTTCAACTGAACAATTTTTATTTTCTGCTTGTGTCTTTTTCGGGTGAGGTGTGGTTTTAAAGGGCTGCTTTTCCGTTTTCTTCGTCTGATTTTGGCTCTGGTGATTCTCCAAGGGGTTAGCTTTAGAAATTGCTGATATAGGGATGAACCCGCGGAATCTTTATTCCAGCATTTATCATCTCCCGCAAAATGGATGATTTTGTTAGTGAAATCATGGTCCGGAATGTTTGTGTTGAACGAATTAAAACGGATATCGAGGGGGAGGTAATTCCCACCAAAAACCGCATTCAGAACATCCTGATCTGGCATGGTGACATCAGGAAAGGTACGTAGGAAGTTTAGCATTTCTTCGTACCAGTTGGTATTCTGGCGGATATTATGCAAAGAAAATAAAATCACTCCGGAATTAAAATAAAGATCAGGATTTAATCCTTTAGCGCTCACAATATGAGCAACCTCTCTAATTCCCTGGTCCCAAATTGCGGCCAAATACTTGTCATCCAGTTCAACCTGCCATAATTCAGCTATGTCCATATTCACTAATACATCGCAGTCCAGATAGATGATTTTGTCCACGGGTATTAGTGCAGGAAGAAGCAATCGATACATACATGCCTGCGTCCATACATTAATGGAGTTAACATTGGCTAACACCTGAGTTAGATCATCGGGCATAGTGATTGAATAAAAGCTAATGGAATGGTTATGTTTTGTGGTTAATGCGCTAAGCCTGCGCTTATTAGTTTCACTTAAAGAAACATCATGTAAAATATGAATATGAATTGGGGAACTCGTATGATGAAAAATTGACGCTAGAACGACTCCGGCATGTTCAGCATATTTCCCATCCTTATCTTGAAAAGCCAAGGCGATATCGATCATTTGATTTATCCTCTCTTCACGTTTGTGTACGAATGTACCACAGTATACGTTCGCCTTGATCAGAGGACAGAGACATTAAACCCAGAATATTCACCCAATTTGATGTGAACACCAAAAAACCAAGTGCTGAATCTCAGCAACTTGGTCGGCTAAGGACCTCAATCTTTATTTTCGCAGCTTAATTTGATCTACGTGATGATTGTTGTCCTTATGCATTATAAGATCTGCACGATTTCGGGTGGGCAGAATATTTTGCTGCAAATTAACGTAGTTTATTTCTTTCCAGATCCGCTTTGAGATTTCAATAGATTCCTCTAGAGACAGCTGTGCATATTTTTTGAAATAAGATTGTTCATCTTGGAAGGCAGTATCTCTGAGTTTAATAAACCGATCAATGTACCATGTCTCGATATCGTTTACATCAGCATCCACATAAATAGAAAAATCAAAGAAATCAGATACAAAATAGTTAGGCATATTATGATTATTTGTAATCGCAGTCTGAAGAACATTTAAGCCCTCAACAATTAGAATATCCGGATTCTCAATCGTAATATATTCATCTGGCACAATATCATAAGTTAAGTGAGAGTATACAGGGCTTTGGACCCGCGGCACCCCAGACTTCACATTCGTTAAAAAAGAAATTAAAGTACGCGTGTCGTAGCTTTCAGGAAAGCCCTTTTTCGTCATTATACCGCGCTTTTCCAGCTCTGCGTTGGGATGTAGAAACCCATCAGTCGTAACTAAATCCACTTTTGGATGGGAAGGTAATTGTGAGAGGAGTTTTTGTAGGAGTCTGGCCGTAGTGCTTTTCCCAACAGCGACACTTCCCGCGATACCTATAATAAATGGACCTTTTTTTAGATCATTGTTCAGAAAGTGATTTATAGATTCATTAAATTTATGAGCAGATAGAAGTTGCAGATTTAGCAAATTGGACAGAGGAAGGTAGACCTCGTTAACATCCTCGCTGGAGATCTTTTCATTAATACTTTGGACTTCCATAAGTTCTTCTTCTGATAATTGGATAGCGGTGAAATCGCTTAGTTTTTTCCAATCCTCACGTAAATAAAGTGTATATGCTGAATTATTCACCATTAAATTTTCCACATCCCTGAAGTTTTTAGAGATTTCTTATGCACTTAGGTATTATAACCGTTCATACAGCTTCATTCCATTCATTGTAATCGACATTATTATGGACATTAAGGAGATTGCATTTCAGTAAATGGGAAAATCAATTAAAATATAGAATATTAGGAAAAATGGGGTGGGGCAATGGGAGTTTTTCGAAAAGTTGAATTATTGCAGGATTACACACGCACGGAAATGTTCCAAGAAGAGTCAGAGGGAAGGAAAATAGTTATAAGTATTTATTATCCGGATACAGAGGGTGTATTAATTAAAAACGCATCTGAAATGAAATATATGGAGCTTTTCCGGCCCTGTGAACAACAGGCGAGAGAGCTTCTACAAGATATTGGTATGAACATGGAAATCATAAATACATTATCTACCTCAATCAGCGATCGGACCTTTCAAAGCAAATCTAAACGCTCCTATCCAGTCATCATCTACTCACCTGCATTAGGTTTAGATAGAGATATGTATATTTATAATATAGAAGCGCTGGCCAAGCAAGGTTTCATAGTGGTAACGGTCAGTGCTGCGTACGAAGCTATGTTTACTGTTTGCCCTAGTGGAGAATTTATTAATCAATCCGAAGCCATGAGGCAAATAAAAGCTGCGGATTATACCGATTTACATAACTTAATTTCCATTCGAAAAAAAGATATCCAATACGTTCTGGATCACCTGTCCACGCTTAATTCTATGGAACAAGAGGTGATGGGCTTATTTGATATGAATAAGATTGGGATTATCGGCCATTCCATCGGCGGTGCTGCTGCATTAGATTTAACTATGGAAGACGATAGAATTAAAGCTGCTATTTTATTAGATGCAAGCATGCACTTATATATTGAGAGTGAAGAGAAGAACAATACTGTGCCGCTTCTTGTATTAAGGCAAAAGGCCTCCACCTTAGAATCCTTAAGTAATATATTACAGGAGGAACTGGCAAATGATTTCATCAAAGGACAAGAGGCGCTTTTTCAGAATTGGAAGGGATATAAATCTTTTCTGAAAATACGAAATGCTACACATATGTCATTTAGCGATCTGCCCCTTTATGAGGAAGGAGAGACTTTAAAACAAAGAACCTGTGAAATTCATACTTGCTTAAATGAGCTTATAAGTAAGTTCCTTTTGGAGCATCTTTTAGATCAGGGGCAAGGTTATGTGGCATTAATTAGTGGAGATCATAAAGATTTTTGTGAGATCCATGGTAGTGGAGAAGAAATTCTGTAAATTAGCAATAAACTCTCCTTTGTTTATACCGATAAACATATATAAGGGAGGGAATTATGAATGCATTCTGCTCAGTCTAATGAGAAAATATGTAATCATATTGAAAAATACATAGGTGTTATTGATAATGTTTTTAAAGAAATTATTTCAGGTGTTCTGTCGATAGATATTCTAATTCTTGATCCGACGCCTGAGCGGAACTTCTATACTTTAATTACTTCTGGAATGAGCGAATTACCGATGACGGTGCCAGAAGGTGCAGAAGAATATCAATATGCTGAACTAATGATTTGTCTCCCTCCTACCTGGAAGCTGTCGGATGAGGCTTTTAAGGATGAACGGAATTATTGGCCGATTCGAGCCCTGAAAACAATGGCTAGGTTTCCGCATGAATATAATACATGGCTTTATATGGGGCATACGCTTGTGAACGGTAATCCCGCGCAGCCTTATAGTGAAGATACAGGATTTCAAGGGATGTTCGTTTGGGTTCCAGATGTAAAAGATAAAGCCGGCTTTTTTAATTTAGAAATGAGCCATGAGAAAGTGGTGCACTTTTATACGTTAATTCCGCTCTATGGGGAGGAGTTAGATTATAAAATCAAGCATAGCGAGGAAGAGTTACTACATAAGTTAAATAAGATTGGGGTTACGGATGTCTTGGATCCTTCCCGTAAAAATAGTTGTAAGAAGTTATGGGGACTCTTTTAAACACAAAAAAAACGGCTGAGAGCCGTTTTTTTATTTTTTGATTCCAAAAGCAATCCAGCGACCATCTACATCTTCGATCACAAATTCTTTGTTATTATAATCGGTGTTTGATAAAGAACGAACAATATGAACACCGGCGGCTTCGAACTCCTTCTCCAACTCTTCTTGCTGTTTCGTAATAAAATAGGCATCGTATCCATAACCGTACAACTCTCGATTGGGAATGACCTTTTGTCCATGGGATTGCGTAAGGATAATCTCTGTATCGTCGCGATACAAACAAAGATGTGGTTCTTGTGTATCTAAATAGGGCACAGCTTTAAAACCTAAGTACTGGCTGTAGAAGGCAGCAGTTTGCTCAATATTCAAGGTAGGGAAAATACTATGCGATTGTAAGAGCTTTTTGTCCACGAGTGAGGTCATCCTTTCAAAGAAAAATAGATATCCATATATTACCTCAAGGTAGAAGTTTCAACAATACATGGAGTTTCCATTAAGCAGAAGATTATTCACGGTTGACACCATCGCTGTTCTATAATAATATACATGCATGAGCATGCATTTATACAATATATAAGATGAAGTTAGAAACTCATGTTCACTGGTAGCATTGATCATACTATACTTAGTTTTTTATAAAGAGGAGAGATATCATGAAGGACTTGTTCACCCCGTATGAATTGAAGGATTTGAAGCTGAAGAACCGCGTGGTTATGCCTCCGATGTGTCAATATTCAGTGTCTAACAAAGACGGAATTGCTACGGATTGGCATTATAATCATTACGTAAGTCGCGCCGTTGGCGGAACCGGATTAATTATTATTGAAATGACGGACGTGGAGCCTGATGGACGGATTACTGATTTTGATCTTGGCATTTGGTCTGATGAGCAAATTCCTGCACTGGCCAGAATCGTTGAAGCTTGTCATTCTTATGGCGCTAAAGTAGGTATTCAAATTGCACACGCCGGACGTAAAGCAGAAGATGCAGCAGTTCCTGTATCCTCATCTAACGTTCCTTTTGACGCTGACTCCAAAACACCACGTGCATTAACAACTGAAGAAGTGAAAGCTATGGTTGAGAAATTCCGGTTGGGCGTGAAGCGGGCGATACAAGCGGGATTTGATGTTGTCGAGCTTCATGGAGCGCATGGTTATCTTATTCATCAGTTCCATTCCCCTCTAACAAATCAAAGAACAGATGAATATGGCAAGGATTTAACACTGTTTGGTACAGAAGTCATTCGCGCAGCAAAAAGTGAAATGCCGGAAGGAATGCCATTGATTATGCGTATCTCCGCCCAAGAATATGTTGAGGGCGGGTACGGTATCAAAGAAAGCTTGGAATTTAGTAAAGCTTACAAAGAAGCGGGCGCAGATATTTTCCATATCAGTGCAGGTGGTGAAGGTCCTATCGCAGCGGCCGGGAAACCAGGGACGCATGCAGCTTATCAGGTTCCTTTGGCTAGAGAAATCAAGTATGGCTTGAATGTTCCAGTTATTGCGGTTGGCAGATTGGATGAGCCTGTACTTGCTAATGCCGTGATTGGGAATGAGGAAGCTGATCTTGTTGCCGTGGGCCGGGGCATGTTGAGAAATCCATACTGGACGCTGGAAGCAGGGGTTGAGCTTCAGAAAGATGCCGGTATTCCCAGACAATATTCTTTTGGGTTTCCAAGAATTAATGGGTAAAGACTAATTTAAATAGTGTGAAGTCTAAACAAAATAATTGTAAAGTGTGGAGGGGCCGGCTTCTTGGAGAAACGGTCTCTCCTCTTTTTTAAAATAAAATAAAGTATAAGTATCGAACCTATACTTTATGTATGGTTGTGGATTGTAGTACTATTATATAGAAGGAAAAGATCATGAAAAGCCATACACCCGGGAGATGAATAATAAAATGGGCGACATTCTTAACAATGACCTTATAACGAGTTGGTTGACGTTAACGCATATACAAATGAATGTGACGAATGAATTGGAAGCTAATCTACAAGCCAAACATGGCTTATCCTTAAAAGAATTTTATTTGCTGTTATTTTTGTCGGAAGCGCCGGAGAAGAAACTGAAATTGCAGAAACTCGAAGCTATGGTGGGTTTAAGCCAGAGTGCAGTTTCCCGACTGGTTAGTCGGTTTGAGGCCAAAGGCTGTGGCGCTTTAGAAAGAAAAGCGTGTGATGCTGATCGCAGAAGTATCTATACTGCCTTGACTGCCATTGGCGAAGACAAGCTCCTTCGTGCACAAGATACCTTTCAAGAGACCCTGCTTGCAGCTTTTCCAGAAAAAGATGTGAAAGAGCTTTTGGATCAAATGCTTCGCATGAAGCAACAGTCATGAATTCACAATAAAACCTCTGTTTTGGTAAATGGACCGAATCTCCATTTCCCATACAGAGGTTTTTTAGTGTAAGGCGCTATTTACATCCTACCGGTTCATACTACTGTTGCTGGGATAGCCGGTAATAATTATAGTCTTCATGTTCAATCGTAATCTCGTCAAGAAGCTCGAAACCACATTTTTGAATGACTCTATTAGACGGGATATTGTGCTTCAGAGCAATGGCACTTAATACATCGGTAGAGCTATTATCAAACAAATACTTAATTAATCCCTTGGCAGCTTGAGTAGTGTAGCCTTTACCGCGATGATCCTTGGATATGGCATACATAATCTCTCTGTTAGGAACGGGCAATTCATCCTTAATTCCTGTACAACACCAACCAATAAACTCACCGGACTCTTTTAAAATTATGCCTAAACGAAGACGAAGCTCTCCGATATCTCCGCCCGCTGAGATCGCTTGAAGAAACTGCTGGTTCTCTTTTATTTCATAGTTTATTAACCAGTCCAACCGTTGTTCTTTAGGAACATTCCAATCTGGCAAGAATTCAATAATTTCAGGCTGTAGAGTAAGCGCATGAAACTCTTCTAAATCCTCCACGCTATATTCCCGCAAAAAAATATCTTTACAATCAATCGTAAATAAATCATTGGAATTGGCCTCTTCATTCACAACCTCGCTCAACTTTCACCACTCCTTTATTAACTAACAGATATTTTACCATGAAACAATTGATTGATTTGGTAATATTTGATTATAAAAATTGTTTTCTTTTATTTCACATAAATATTAATTGGTTAATATATTAATTGACTATAAAATATGTTATTATGTTTCGTATAAACGGCAATGAACTAATTTGGTTAGGTTTTTAAGATTTCTACTATAAAGATAACAGGTGATCTTCTATGAAAAATGACAACGGTAACAAATTTATTAATGGTAGTCTAATTGCGCATTATAAGTTTGATAATCCAGAGGATGTAGGTCAAGATTTCTCGGGGAACGGCAATGATGGAACCGCTTCAGGTACTAAGCTGCCGGCTATTAAATCCGTAGCAGGTAGACAAGCTGTTTCGCTTGCTGGGGGAGAACATGGCACATCCTATATTTCATTACCTAACGATCTGCTTAAAGAGGTCAGTGACCATACAGGAATCACGATTTCGACCTGGATGTATGTAAGCAAAGCTTCAAGCTTATGGGAAAGAATTTTTGATTTTGGTAAAGGTGAAACTGGACCTTATCTTTTTGTAACCCGCAATTTGCGGGGCACTTGTTTTGCAGGGGAAGACTTAATTGCAGATCCAGGGAAATCCTTTGCGACTGATGAATGGGTACACGTTTCCTTTGCAGTTACAGGCACAAAAGGTGGAACACTAAGCAGTGCAGGACCTGTGATGTATGTAAATGGTGAAGTAGTCGCGGATGGCATGATCAGCCAAACCTCTAGTGGCACATATGCTAAGCTGCGCACATGGTTTGCTACTTTTGAAGATCAACTGAATTATAGCAATAATACAATCGGGAAATCCCAGTACGCGGCAGATGTTGATTTTGGCGGCTATATTTCGGACTTCCGTGTATATAAAGCAGGCTTAACTCAAGATGAAGTGATTGAAATCATGTGCGAATCCTTGACGGATGAAGATATCGTTAAGCTTGCAAAAGATAAATACTTGACCTTCCCAAGCTCGATTATTACCAAAGATATCGAATTGCCAGCTTCGCTGATGGGCGGGAAAGTTGACGTATCTTGGGTTTCCAGTGATACCAAAGTCATTTCTAATGAAGGCGTTGTGAATAAAGGAGTTCAATCTGCTCAAGGCGTAACACTTACAGCACATTTGAAAAAGGGAGCTAGTATAGTAGAAAAGAGCTTCACTGTGTCTGTGCTTCCGGAAGATTTGCCACCTTACACCTTAACAATTGACGGCAATCAGGAGATTTTGGATGTTAGCCAAATTCTATATGGTTTATTCTATGAGGACATTAACAATGCAGCAGATGGTGGGATCTATGCAGAGCTAGTGCAGAATCGCTCCTTCGAATCTTTTGCTTTTGACAGCTATTCGCATGTATGTGGTGTACATGGTGCTTCCAC
This sequence comes from Paenibacillus sp. FSL H7-0716, assembly GCF_038002705.1. Lineage (NCBI taxonomy): Bacteria > Bacillati > Bacillota > Bacilli > Caryophanales > Paenibacillaceae > Paenibacillus > Paenibacillus sp. FSL H7-0716. The sequence continues at coordinate 81,409 of NZ_JBBODA010000016.1, read as the reverse complement.
CGGAAGAAATTATACACCTCTTCACGCATGGTCTGGGGATACAGACCAAATGACTGTCCATAATACAGGCGGATTAAACGATTTCTTCGGCATCGATGATAAAGATATGAATGCGCATTATGTGACGGTAGCGGATGGCGCGACTATTAATAATAGAGGTTTCGCCGATTCCAATCAGCAATGCTCGATGTTTATTCAGGAAGATGCCAAGTACAACTTCACGATTTGGGCGAAGGCAGAAGCAGCGGGCACAATTACCTTGCAATTGCTCGACAAAGACGGTAAAGCCATCAGCGATACTAAAGTTGTTGAAGTAAACGGTGACGGCAGCTGGAAGAAGTATGGTGTCGATTCAAAGCTTGTATTAACAGGATCTGAAACTGTGCTTGGTCAGCTGGCTTTAACCTTTAACGGTGAGATCTCTATTGATATGGTTTCCTTAATTCCTGATGACGTTTGGGGCGCTGGTGAAGAGGAACGTTCTGCTACAGCTCATGCTAACTATAAAGGAAATTCAAACTATAGATTGCGAAAAGACTTAGTGAATGCACTCGTTGATCTTCATCCTACCTTCCTGCGTTTCCCTGGGGGTTGTATTTCTGAAGGTTCTCACATTTGGGAGAACGTGTACGATTGGAAAGAGTCCGTCAACGATATCGAATTGCGCAAAGAGAACTATAACGTATGGGGCTACATGATGACCATGGGTCTTGGATATATGGAGTATTTCCAATTAGCCGAGGATTTGAACGCAACACCACTTCCGGTTATGGCCTGCGGCGTACTCTGTCAAGCTCGTTCGGATTATGCGAATCCAGCTGGCGGTGCGTTAAGAGATTATTATGTGAAGAACTTTACAGATCTGATTGATTTTGCGATTAGCATGGATTTTGACAATAATGAGTGGGCTGCATTGCGTAAAAAGATGGGCCATGAAGCAGCGTTTGACCTGCGTTATTTGGGTGTGGGGAATGAAAACTGGGGTACAGAGTTTTTTGCTAACTTCGAATATTTTAAAACAGTGATTGATGAGTATATGGCGAAGAACTATCCTGATCATGAATTGACTATTCTCTCTACTGTAGGTGCACAGGCAGATGATGATGCTTACCAGCAAGGTTGGAAATTCCTAAGCGGAAATTTACAGGGCTCGGAAAAAATCAGCTTTACGGATGGCACATCGAGCATCGAAGAGACTGTTACCTGGTACGAAAAACAAAAGAACTACATGGATACTATTGCGGATGAGCATTACTACCGTTCCAATGAGTATTTGTTAGAGAATGCTGATCGTTACAACTACTATTACAGAGCGTATAAGGAAGACGGCAGCTTGGATGAGGCAGAAACTTCAAAGGTTTTTGTGGGTGAATATGCTTCCACAGATAAAAACACATTGGCAGGAGCTGTTGCTGAGGCGGCGATTATGTCCAGCTTCGAGAATAACTCTGATGTGATTAGATTGGCGGCAACGGCACCATTGTTCAACAAGGTTTTGACAGATGGCACCTATAGATGGACACCGGATTGTATCTGGTTCGATGATGAAACCGTATGGTACACACCGAACTATTATGTTCAGCAGCTGTATGCTAAATACCTGGGAACCAAAGTGGTTGGCACCTCATTTTCGACTTATCGCAACGGGGAGAAGGTAGAACTCATTCCTCATGGAGGAATTGAAGTGGCTGCCGGGAAATCAGCTGTGATCGTGAAACGGGTGAAAGTGACTTCGAATGTAGATGGCAGTGTATGGTTGGATCAAGATTTCACGCAGCCGCTGGATGAAGCTTGGAAAGTGATTCCTGGCTCTGCCGGATATACGATTGATCCTTCCAAAGGTCTGGTGTTGAAAGCGCAGAATGGCGGATTGAATGGATTGTATATCCTTAATGACGCGTGGACTAATTATAAAGTAGAGGTTGTAGCTGAAAAAGCTTCTGGCGAAGATGGCTTCTATGTAGGCGCAGGTCTGACAGAAATCTCACCGGAAAATAAAGATGTTATCGAATATGCGATTGGCTACAATGGCGATGCCACAGGAGTCAAGGTGTACAAGCAAGGGATTGAGGCTTATACTCTCGGCGATTATTCCTCTAGTACCGCTGCTGGTAACCTTAGAGCCAGTTGCTATGAAGAGCTTGAGGATCATACGGAATATACCATCACCGTTAATTATGGTGGAGCAGATGGCAAACATTTGATTTGCTCTTATACAGATGGCAAGGTAACAAGCAAAGTACTGGATTATAAGCTTGAGGCTTATAACAGAGAGGTATATAATTCCGTAACTAAAGATGATAAGCATATTTATGTGAAGCTTGTAAATGCGGATGGTGTAGAAAAAGCAACGAAGCTTGATCTAAAAGGCTTAAAAGTAGCTGCTACGGGTAAACGGATTACTTTAACCGGAGACGCTTCACTGGTTCATACACCTAATGTGAACAGAAAAAATGATGAGAAGGTTACACCGGTCGAAACGGAAATCGTAATTGATAAAGACACGGCAGTTGTGAAGCTAGCTGCCAATTCCGTGAATGTGATTGTTCTGGATCTAATTTAATAGAGAATATGCTGTTCAACACGCGCCGATCTTTTTGTTCGGCGCGTGTTGTTGTTTAACAAGCCTCTAAATCGGTTGATGATTATATAGAGAGAACTGTCCACTTGCTTGATGAATCTCAGAATCTATCTTACACTGGTGAAAGTATAATCACCGACTGACCCTCCAGCCCGCGATCCTCCCAGATGTTTTATCCACAGCTGCCTTCATTACTCCAGAATACAGTGCATACCCCCTAGCCCCTAAAAAGGAGAACGATAAAATGATGAAATCATTCAAAACGGACTGGAAAGCAAATCTGAAAAATCCCCAAACGATTATGGCCTTGTTTACTTATCGTTATGGAAATTGGGTGTATTATCGAGTGAAGAATGGCATCGTGCGAAAACCTTTGTGGCTTTTGTATCGGATAATGGATGTGCTTTTTGTCCGTATTCTTGCGAATGGCGAGCTTCACGCTCAAGCTCAAATTGGTGACGCGCTTCATTTACCGCATGGTTTAAATGGGATTATCATTAGTCCTAAAGCGGTGCTTGGAAGCCATGCTACTATTTTTCATCAAGTGACGATTGGCGGGAGAAATAACTTAGGAGAGCCAGTGATTGGAGACAGAGCTTTTATTGGAGTAGGCTCCAAGATTCTTGGACCGGTTGTCATTGGTAACGATGTTAATATCGGGGCCATGTCTGTAGTGGTAAAGGATGTGCCGGATAACGCTTCGGCAGTAGGTATTCCTGCTAAAAATATATTGCGGAGTGAACCGAAACCAGAGAATACAAGATAAAGACGTCAGGTTCTAGTACATAGGGTACGCGTGCGCTTTATTTTAATATCTTACAGGGTATAATTAAAGCATCCAAGTAATCTTGTAATAACCTTCTAGAGATCGGAGTAATGAAATGAAATATAGCAATTTAGAAGAGTGTGTTAATGATTTAGAGAAACACGGACATTTAGTTCGTATTCGTGAAGAAGTGGACCCTTATCTAGAGATGGCGGCGATTCACCTAAAGGTTTATGAGGCTGGTGGACCCGCATTATTATTTGAAAATGTAAAAGGCTCGAAGTTTCGGGCCGTATCTAACCTTTTTGGAACGTTAGAGCGCAGTAAGTTTATCTTTCGGCGTACTTGGGACTCCACACATAACGTAATTGCCCTTCGCAACGATCCCGTAAAAGCACTCAAAAATCCATTTAAATATGTTGGAACCGGATTATCCGCGAGAAAAGCATTGCCGATTAAAAAGCCAGGAGGTCTGCCAAGCGGTTTCCAGGAAATTAGTATCTCTGATCTTCCGCTAATCACACATTGGCCGGGAGATGGTGGTGCTTTTGTAACCTTGCCGCAGGTGTATTCAGAAGATCCGGACAAGCCGGGCATTATGAATTCCAATCTGGGAATGTACCGTGTGCAGCTGACTGGAAATGAGTATGAATTAAATAAAGAAGTGGGCATTCATTATCAAATTCATCGCGGCATTGGCGTACATCAGGAAAAAGCGAACCGCCAAGGACAACCGCTTAAAGTGAGTTGTTTTATCGGTGGGCCACCCGCTCACTCCTTATCGGCGGTTATGCCTTTGCCTGAGGGAATGAGTGAGATGATCGTTGCAGGTTTATTATCAGGACGCCATTTCAGCTATAGCTATGTGGATGGATACTGTATCAGCAATGATGCGGACTTTGTGATAACAGGTGAAATTCACCCTGGTGAGACGAAGCCGGAGGGACCATTTGGCGACCATTTAGGCTATTATAGCTTGGTTCACCCTTTCCCAGTAATGAGAGTACATAAAGTGTACGCCAGAAAAAATGCAATCTTTCCATTTACGGTTGTCGGCCGGCCGCCACAGGAGGATACCGCGTTTGGTGAGTTAATTCACGAGCTGACAGGTGGGGCTATCCGCCAAGAAATTCCGGGCGTCAAAGAAGTTCATGCAGTCGATGCTGCGGGTGTTCATCCCCTGCTGTTCGCCATTGGCAGTGAACGTTATACGCCTTATCAGCAAGTAAAGCAGCCAGCGGAAATTCTGACCATTGCTAACCGGATTTTAGGGACGGGTCAGCTTAGTTTAGCTAAGTTTTTGTTTATTACAGCAGAACAAAATCAGCCTATCAGCACACATAATATCGAGGGTTTCTTGACGTATATCTTAGAGCGGATTAATCTTCATAGAGATATTCATTTCTATACCAATACCACGATTGATACACTTGATTATTCCGGCACAGGATTAAACAGCGGAAGTAAAGTGATCTTTGCAGCAGTAGGGGATAAGAAAAGAGAGCTATGTACAGAGGTACCAGGCCTGCTGAAAGAATTACAGGGATTTGAGCATGCACGAATGGTGATGCCTGGTCTTGTTGCCCTTCAAGGCGCTAAATTCACAAGCTATGCTGAAGCAACACTGGAAATGAACAAGCTTAGTGAAGCTATTCAGGAGCAAGGGTCACTTCCTTCTTGCCCAATGATTATTTTGTGTGATGATAGCGAGTTTTTGAGTGAAAAGATCGACAATTTCCTATGGGCGACATTCACCCGCAGTAATCCATCTCATGATATCTATGGAGTGAACAGTTCTACTGAGTATAAACATTGGTCCTGTGATAACGTGATTATTGATGCTCGGATAAAACCCCATCAAGCCCCGCCACTGATCCCAGACCCAACCGTTCAGAAGCATATCGAACGATTATTTGCGTCAGGTGGCAGTTTAAGCGGAGTCAAGATATAGAGAAACATTCATCGGTCTTCTTGGGAACCCAAGGAGGCCTCTTTGCTGTTTGTGAAATGATTTTGCTCATATGAAACAAAAAAGGAATAGGGGTATTATGGGGTGTATGGTATATTTTTACTATTAATATTGGGGAAGTGTTGTTCTAATGGAAATTATGGAAACGGAACGTTTATGGATTAGAAGGTTCTCAGCAGAGGATTGGAAAGACCTTCATGAATATTTGTCGCAAGAAAGTGTTGTGAAATATGAGCCCTATTCCGTATTTAATGCAGATGAATCTCGCACTGAGGCCCTCAGACGGTCATCGGACCGTGCTTTTTGGGCAGTCTGTCTTAAATCTACGACAAAAATGATCGGCAACTTATATTTTCAAGCGAGCGAACCAAAGGTTTTTGACGTTTGGGAATTTGGATATGTTTTTAACCCTGATTTTCAAGGAAGCGGGTATGCTACAGAGGCTTGTAATCTATTGTTAAACTATGGCTTTGATAATCTGAAAATGAGACGTGTGATTGCGAACTGTGATCCCGAAAATACACGCTCATGGAAACTGCTCGAACGATTGAAGCTTCGTCGAGAAGGACATTTTTTGCAGACGGGTTATTTTAAATACGATAGTAATGGAGAGCCAATCTGGCATGATACTTATTCCTATGGATTGCTCAGAAGCGAATGGTTGAGGATGAAGGAATAGCAAAACTGTTGTCGTGATCTCAAAAGCGGGTGTCCCCTCACTGATTCTTCTGTCCTAACTTCTTCCCAAATCGTAGGTTTTTATAACTATAGGCGAAGAAATTGAACGGTTTAGTGTATGATAAAATCTGTTTTTTAAATGTTCAGAGTGACACTTAGGTGGTAGTATCGTGTTGGATATGAGTGAAACTGGAATCATCTACCATCCAGCTGCCTGAGCAAAGAGGAGGGGATACACGCACGAAGTGAACTTATATTTGAAGAACGAATGACAACGAAGCTTATTGTAAGCGTTTACTACAACGGGGCTAGATGCGTACTAAGTTCTTTCAATCATAAGAAAGCGGGTGAAGCACGGAAGATGAAGAGGAATAAACTTGGAAATAAAATATTTATGGTGTTATTGTCGTGGATCTTCATTTGTTCATCAATACTTCCATCTACAACATTTGGGGGGCAACAGGTCAGTGCAGCTTCAGGCCCAATAACCTTGCAATATGATTTTGGAACAGCAACAAGTCCTGTTATGAGTGGTTATACAGGCGTGCATGAATCTAAGTTATATACGAATGAGCTAGGGTATGGCTTAGATCAGGCGGTTGCTTCGAGGAATCGTTCGGGTGGAGACGATATGACTAACGATTTTGTATTGGGACTGTCCTATTCTTTTTTGGTGGATCTTCCTAATGGGGATTACGATGTGACTGTATACTCAGGAGATTTACTAGCGGGTACAAGTACAACCAAAACTACGATTACTTTGGAAGGTAGCACGGCTGGGTCGATAAGCAGTAAGCAAGCTGTAAATCAAGCTACCTATCGGACGACTGTTCAAGATGGACAACTGACCGTCGGCATTACGGGTACAGGAGTTGGCGGATATTTAAATGGACTAATTATTCAGCAGATTGTACCAGGTCCATTGAAAGCCCCTGAGGGATTAGTGACTCATAATATCACTCCCACTGAGGTATCTCTAGGGTGGAGCAGCGTGACAGAAGCAGTCTATTACAATATTTATCGAACGGTTCTTCCTAGTGGAACTCTTCAAGCCATAGGGCAAGCTGCTGCTAACAGCTACATGGATTCAGATGTAAATGAAGGCAGTGGCTACATTTACAATGTGTCAGCTGTAAATGGAAAGGGTGAGGAGTCTGCTTTGAGCGCATCTGTGACAGTAGACAAAATTCCGGGGGTAGAGGTTCCCGCAGCACCAACCGGTGTTTCAATTGTCAGTGTAGGTGTAAGTTCTGTTCAACTGAGTTGGAACAGTGTGGCTGGAGCAAAGCGCTATACGATCTTAAGGTCTGATTCAGCAGATGGAACATTCCATGAGATTGGCCAGTCAGAGAAGACGACATTTACGGATACCTCAGCGGATACCTCAAAACGGCAATATTATGGGGTGAAGGCAGCCAATGACCAAGGAGAATCAGAGCTATCTGACAAGGTGGAAAGCGCTGTGTATATGCCTCCCGGAACTTTGCCAGAAGGGGATGTTTATTCCTTTGATTTTGGTCCGGGTGCTGTGGCTGAAGGTTATCTTAAGGTAGATGCAGGAGTATCTTATTCCTCTGAGGTCAAATATGGATTTACAGATATATCGAAAGTAACTGGGGTAGACCGAGGAACCTCAGATCCTTTGCGATCAGATTTTGTGGTCCCTAAGGATGCAACTTTTAATGTGGATTTACCGAATGGCGACTATACAGTGTCACTTACCGCTGGTGACAGCACCGGAGATACAGAGATTGGCATCAAAGTCGAATCCATTCAAAAAGTTCAACAGACGAGCAAAACAGCAGGCCAGTATTTGGAAATGAGCTTTGACATCGCTTTGGTGGACGGACAAATGAACTTGTTGTTCTCTGGCACTAAGCCTAATATCAATGCACTGGTGATTACTAAGCAGCCAGACCGTCCTGCTAATGAATTGCCAACGGTTTATATTGCGGGTGATTCAACGGTGCAGACTTATGATCCTTATTGGATACCACAAGCGGGCTGGGGACAAATGATTCCTGACTTCTTTAGTGAGGAAGTAACGTTTAAGAATCACGCTATCGGAGGCCGCAGCTCTAAGTCATTTATGGTCGAGGGAAGGTTGGATGAAGTACTGCGTAAGATCCAACCGGGTGACTATTTCCTTATCCAGTTTGGTCATAATGATGCAACGATTAGCGTTCCTGACCGATATGCTTCTCCAGCCGATTACAAAGTTTATTTAAAAACCTATGTCAATGGAGCTAGGCAAAGAGGAGCAACTCCGATTCTGGTGACCCCCATGGGGCGCAGAGATTATAATGCTGTGAGCGAAAAATTCAATGTGAGCTTTCCAGAATATGTGCAGGCTATGAAAGAAGTAGCAAGTGAGTTGGATGTTGAATTGGTCGATCTTAGCGCACTCAGTGTAGCTTATTACAATTCTATCGGTTTTGCAGCTACACGCTCTGTATTTCTTCACCTCGATGCAGGGATATATGGTGCTTTCCCAAATGGCTCGACAGACGATACTCACTTTCAAGAGTACGGAGCCATTCAAATGGCCCGTTTGCTGGCCAAAGGAATAGGGGAATTAAATATTCCACTCTCCAGCTTTGTGCAGGACATCAAACAGCCGGAAACGGTGCCTGCGAAGCCTGAAGGTCTTGTAGCTGGGAGTATCAGTAATGCAGGTGCAGTACTGAAATGGAATAAAGTGGAAGGTACAGATATCTATAAAATTTATCGTAAGCTAGCAGCAGAAGCCGAATCTGCTTATACATTAGCGGGAACTTCAACTGTCCCTTCATTGACATTAAGCGGGTTGGTTGAGGGTCAAAGCTACTCGGTAAGAGTGACTGCAGTGAACGGGCTAGGAGAGTCTGAGCCTTCAGATGAAGTGAAGCTGACTACGAAATCCGCTCAGTATCGTTATGATTTCGGACCTGTTGGTTCACCCGTTGCTGCGGGTTATACGGAAGTGAATGTGAATGTCCTATATACCCCAGAACGTGGATATGGTTTGACCTCGAGTGCAGGGATGATTGATCGGGATCGGGGAAATGCGACGGACGATCTGCGCAGAGATTTTGTGATTTATTTTGGAGGATCGTATGAATTCAAAGTTGATTTACCCAATGGTTATTATTCTGTTAAGACCTATACAGGAGATTGGATTGGATCTGCCAAGACGAATGTAGCCATTGAAGGCAAAGATTACGGAACAGTCTCCTCAGGTAAGGAAAATATTGCTGAGAAGCTGTATAACCAGATTGCTGTCAAAGACGGGCAGATGAATCTTGTGTTTAGTGGCACAACTGCTCATCTCAATGGGCTGGAGATCACACCGTTATTATTAGCCCCAACGAATCTGAACCTGGGTAGCCTGGATTTAAACAGTGAGCCTATCACAGCTAATCTTTCTTGGGACAGTATGGAGGGTGCGCTGAAATACCGTGTATATCGTCAGGCTACGGTTGCGAATAGTGCAGAGCTGCTGGGCGAGACAATAGAGCCGCTCTATACAGATACCACTGCGGATATTGGTATGGAATATATCTATACGGTAACTTCGGTCGACAGCACGGGACTGGAATCCGTAGGTTCTAATGCGCTAAAAGTGTCTATGATTGATCCTTCCGTAGCAAAAGCACCCGTACCTAGTGGTCTAGCTGTACAATCTACGAACAAAAATGATGTGGCCTTTACTTGGAATGAGGTACCGGATGCACGGATGTTCAACATTTATCGTGCGAAATCCGCAGACGGTGAGTTCATCCTGATCGGCAAATCATTCGAAGCTTCGTACACAGACATGACCGTTCTGACTACCATTCCTTACTATTACAAAGTAGCCTCGGTAAATGCAGGCGGCATCTCTGATCTATCCGCTACGTTGGAAACCTCAGCGGTGACAGCTTTATACCGGAAGATGGAGGCGCTGGACCGTGCGCCTGTAGCGGTTAAGACAGATGAAGGTGTGTATATCAGCTGGCGGATGTTAGGTCTGGATCCGGAAACGATAGGATTCAATCTGTATCGTGGTGATAAGAAACTAAATGATTCGTTGATTACTCAAAACACGAACTATCTCGATATTACAGGCAGGGAGGATGCCAAATATAGAATCACATCAGTAATCAATGGAGTCGAGAAATCTGCTTCGGAACCATTCAGCGTATGGCAGAAGCAATATCTATCGATCCCTTTGCAAAAGCCAGCAGATGATTACACCAAGGATGGTCAACCTTATACGTATAGTGCGGGAGATGCAAGTGTAGGTGATTTGGACGGTGATGGTGTATATGAAATCATCATGTTGTGGTCACCTTCGAACAGCAAGGATAACTCTCAAGCTGGGTATACTGGACTTGTCTATATGGACGCTTATAAATTAGATGGAACTCGCTTATGGCGGATTAATTTAGGGCCTAATATTCGTGCCAGTGCACACTATTCTCCATTCCTGGTATATGATCTGGATAGTGATGGACGTGCCGAAATTATGATCAAGACGGCAGATGGCACAGTGGACGGTCAAGGAAAAGTCATTGGCAATGCCAGTGCAGACTATCGTAACAGTTCGGGTTATGTGCTGCTGGGCAATGAATATTTAACGGTGTTCGAAGGGGCAACAGGCCGGGCATTGGATACCGTTGATTATGATCCGCCACGTGGAGATGTTGGCGCTTGGGGGGATACCTATGGTAACCGTGTAGACCGCTTTTTGGCAGCTGTAGCTTATTTAGACGGCGAGCAGCCAAGCGTGATTTTTAGCCGCGGTTATTATACTAGAACCGTACTTGCAGCTTACAATTATCGTGAGGGCAAGCTCGAGAAAGTATGGCGTTTCGATTCTAATGATGAAGGATATGGAGACTACGCTGGTCAAGGAAACCACAATCTTTCTGTAGGAGATGTGGACGGCGACGGCAAGGACGAAATAACCTTCGGCGCGATGGCAATCGACGATGACGGATTGCCGCTGTATAATACAAAGCTTGGCCATGGTGATGCAATTCATTTCGGAGACCTTGATCCTACCAGACCCGGGCTGGAAGTCTTTGATGTTCATGAGCATACCGATTCGAAGTATGGGATTGAAATGCGTGATGCAGCTACAGGAGAAATATTATGGGGTGTGTTCACGGGGATTGATACTGGACGGGGAATGTCAGCAGATATTGATCCGCGATATGCTGGCGAAGAGGTATGGGCTGCAACGATCACCAATGAGGAGCATATACCTGTTACGGGCCTGTACAGTGCGCAAGGTGAACTAATCACTAAAAAACTGCCTTCCTCCACGAATTTTGGCATTTGGTGGGATGGTGATCTTTTACGTGAATTACTGGATGCGAATCGAGTGGATAAGTGGGACTATACCAATCAGACAACGGTCAACTTATTGACGGCTGTAGGCGCTTCTTCAAATAATGGCACCAAGGCGAATCCAAGCTTGCAGGCAGATCTGTTCGGGGATTGGCGTGAAGAAGTGATTTGGCGGGCAGCGGACAGTTCTGAACTACGGATCTACACAACAACGGATATGACAGATTATCGTATTCGCACATTGATGCATGATCCGATCTACCGCCTGGCAGTAGCTTGGCAAAATGTAGGCTATAATCAACCTCCGCACCCTGGATTCTTTCTTGGTGAAGGGATGGAACAACCAGCGGCTCCAAAAATTCAATATGTAGGCTCACCGGGAGAAACTGAAGATACTACACCACCTACGATTTCTGGTTTACCTTCTGCTCAAATGAGTGAAACGGATGTATTGAAGGTGCAGGTCGTAGCGGAAGATCCAGAGTCTGGTATTCGCAGTCTGGATATTACCTTTGATGGTAAACCTGTCGTTTATGGAGATGAGATTCCACTCACAGGGCTTGCGGGAGCGCATACGTTCATTGCAATAGCCATTAATAACGCTGGACTCTCGACGACAAAACAAGTGATTGTGGTCGTAAGTGGACCTCAGAAGGCTACAGGTGTTCCGGGGCAATGGGTTCTATCCAATAATAATGGGCAGGATACAGGACTTTTGGACGGGGATTACCAAATCACAATGAATATGTGGTGGGGCAATAATGGTACGGTCTACAAGCTATATGAGAATGGTGTCTTAATCGACACGCAAACCTTACGTGATGATTCCCCAGCTGCACAGACTGCAGTGACTAATATTACCGGAAAAGAAAACGGAACCTACACCTATACGGCTGAGCTAACCAATTCTTTTGGCACAACGGTGTCTGCTGCTCATGTGGTTATCGTGAAGGATGCTGCACCAGCTAAGCCGGTGTTGTCCAATGACAACTGGGATGGCGATGGAGAGTATAAAGTGACTATGAATTTATGGTGGGGGATGAACGGCAAAGAGTATCGCTTGTATGAGAACGGAATACTGATCGATACTCAGATTTTAACAGCGGTCACCCCAAACGCACAAACGGCTTCTACTTCTATTACTAACCGTTCTCCAGGCGTCTATGAATACCGGGCTGAGCTGTTGAATGATCAAGGGGTAAATGAGAGTACGATCATGAAAGTTACGGTAAAATAACTGAATATTTGTTAAAAGAGCGCCTAAGTCGGTAATATCCGGCTAGGCGCTCTTTTAAAATTATCTAAGATTTAAAGGATTCTGCAAGACTAATTCTCCTATCAGCCTCATATGAATCTAAACAACGAATGATAGGGGGGATTGTAAATATGGATTTGACGCATATGATCTCAAAGCTTGTGGTAGTTATACATGTTATAGCATCCATAGTGGGAATTGGACCGGCTTTTGTGCTGCCAATACTGACAAGCTCAGCCAAGACAGGCAGTCAGCTTCGTTTTGTATTTGGTCTTATGAAGAAAATAAACAGATTCCCTAAGACAGGTGGGATCACCCTGATCGTTACAGGTATTTTGTTAATGATCATAGATAAAATGGGCTTGTCGGTGTTGTGGTTAAATCTGTCGTTATTATTTTTTATCGTGATCGAAGTGATTATTATTGGAATGGTTGAGCCCCGATTGAAAAAGCTAACCCAGCTCGTAATGACCAGCGAAGGGGAGGAAATTCCGGATGGTTACACTACCGCTATGAACAAGATCGCTCCGCTAGAAGCGGCGGTTCATGTACTGACTATCGTCATTATTATATTAATGGTAGTAAAGCCGGTATAAGATCATAACGTCTATTCTCAATGATCTCTTCATAATCGCGGATGAGTCCATCAAAAATATTCTCCCAAGAGCGGCCGAGTGCGAGTTGTCGACCTTCATGCCCCATAGCAGCTAGCTTTTGAGGGTGCTCTACATATGCACAAATCTCACGAATAAAAGCATCCGGGCAGCGGGGCTCGACAATCATTCCTGTGCGGCCGGGTGTGACCAGATCCTTCACCCCACCTTCATTTACTGCGAGGACAGGCAGTCCCGAGGCCATCGCCTCTAAGACAACATTACCGAAGGTTTCTGTACTGGAAGGGAAGACGAATAGATCTGCTGAGGCATATAATTGGGCAAGCTCGTCACCATGTTTATAGCCTGTAAACGTGACATTATGCGGCGCCTGTGCCCGCATTTCCGGCAGAAGGGGACCGTCTCCAACGACCAGCCAATGAACCTGAGATTGCGTAGATTCGGGCAATTGCTGCATGGCGAGAGCAAGAGTCTGTATATCTTTTTCAGGGGCGATTCTTCCCACATATAGAAGCAGTAACGGTGCGGTAATTCCGTAGCGCTCACGGACCTCATGGCTGCGTTTTTTGGGGGTATACTGCTGGCAGTCGATGCCTCTGGACCATAGCTTCAGGCGATGAAAGCCTTGAGCTTGGAGGGAATCGAGGGTTTCGTAGGATGGTGCAAAGGTGGCATCACAGGAGCGGTGAAACCACTTCATGTATTTCCAATAGAGCGGAGCGATTTTTTTCATCCGGTAATATTCAAGATAGCGGTCAAAATGGGTATGATAGGAGGCGACATGGGGCAGATCATGTTTTCGCTCATAACGAAGGCCGCAGAGACCGATATTGAACGGAGTTGCCATATGAAGCAGATCGGGACGAAAAGCTTTCAGCTCTGATTGGATAGAGGACATATTGGGCAGTGCGAGTCTACATTCAGGGTATAAGAAAAAGGGGATGCTGGTAATGGGACGTATGGGATCGGCATAACTGTCTTCAGGAGCAGATTTTGGTGAGAAAAGCAGATGTTCAATACCGCGCTCTTTCAAATGGGTGGTTAATCGTTGAAGCGTACGTGAAACTCCGTTGGTTTGCGGAAGAAATGTGTCCGTGAATAAAGCAAGACGCATGGAACCCCTCCCAGGTACTCTTGATGCCCTGATCATAACAGGCGATTATTTGATGAAGGTCAAACGGATGTTAAACAGAATATAAAAATCCACTGCACCAGGTAAGATAAAGAGGTGTGCAGTGGATTTATTCATTTTAATGGGAGGAAGCCCTACAAGGATTCGTATATCTGTTGCAAAAAGGTAATGCTTTCTCCTAAATGTGACTCAGGAGTGCTTTCCAGGATTCCTTGAATATGAGGACGTTCATATTTCATATAACGAAGAATCGGCTCAAACTCTAGCCACCCTTGACCTACAGGGACAATTTTTATAGCTCCATCTTGGACGATAAAGTCTTTTAAATGAATGACAGCAATTCGATTTCCTAGAAGCTTCAAAGCCTCCGTAATAATTGCTTCTTGATGTAAGTAATTTGTAGGTGACATTAGATTTGCGCAATCTAATATGACCTGAAGATTGTTAGAAGGGACTTCATCCAGAAGTCGGCGGGTTAAGGGCGCGGTGTACAGCGGATGATGAAGTCCTGCTTCGATTCCTACCGTCACACCAAAACGTTCGGCCTCCGCCACCATGGCCTTAACTGATGTGACCACCTCTTGGAAGGCTTCTTCTGTAAAATTATCTGTGGTATACCCAAGTCCCACACTTCCGGTTTCCGTACCTACCAGACTAGCACCGAAATCCCTGGCCAAGCGCAGATGGGTATTAAACGCAGCTAACGCTTCTGCCCGTTTGTGAGGATCGGTGTCTACAATATTTACATAGCAGCCCAGAACCGCAATCTGAATACCTGCCTGTCTAAAGGCATTGCCATAATAGCTGGCTGTTCCAGGGCTTATAGCCGTCAGGCTAGGGGCACTATCAGGAAAAGATTTCTTAAGTGCAAACTGGATATGAGTGAAATGATAGGACTTAATCTTCTCAATTAACTCTTGCAATGGAACTTGTGTGAAATCATGTGCTCGAACACCTAGTTGAAGGGGAATGCTCATATGATCGATCGCTCCTATTAGTATTGTTGTTTGTGAGGTGCTAATTTGTCCCAGTCAAAGGTAACACCAGTGCCCGTTACTTCTGGCGCAACTGCCATCCCATTGTCTTTATTAATCACTAGCGGACGTGTAGTGTATTGATCGATAGGGAAGCTATGCATTTCGAGATAACCTGCATTTGGCATAGCTGCTAATAAACTAACGTGTAATTCCTGCATCCCATGTGTGGAAACGGAAAGGTTATAGGCTTGTGTTAAGTGAGCTACCTTTAACCAGCCCGTAATTCCGCCTATATTGGAAGCATCAGGTTGAGGATAATCAACATGACCATATTGCAGCATGTGATGGAATTCGGTTAATGTGCGCAAGTTCTCTCCGCCTGCAACGGCGATTCCTGTTTCTTCAGCAATCCGTGCATAGCCGGCATAATCCTCCGGAATCGTTGGTTCTTCTAAGAAGAGAATGTCGTATTTCAAAAATTCACGTGCGGCTTTTATCGCCTTTTCCACACTCCAGCTCATATTGGCATCGACCATAAAGGCTACATCCGGGCCGACCAATTGGCGTACCGCAGCCACTCGTTCCACATCTTCAGCTAATGTTTTTTGGCCTAGTTTAATTTTGACAGCCTGGAGGCCCATATCTAAGTATTTTTGATTGTTGCGCAGGAGCTTTTCTAATGGGAAGTTTAAATCAATCGCTCCACCATAACATTTGACCTCATTGCTTACGCCACCCAGAAGTTTGTAGAGAGGTTCATCTGCTTTCTTCGCACGTAAATCCCATAACGCAATGTCACATGCCGCAATGGCGAAGCTAGCCAAGCCCCCGCGAGCAACATAATGTATTCCCCAGTTCATCTGCTCCCAGATACTTTCCACACAGCTGGCGTCTTTGCCAACTAAGATATGTGTTAATTCATTAGCAATTAGTGAGCAGATCGCTTTGCCGCCAAATCCGCCAGTATAGGTATAACCTACACCTTCACGACCGTCATCCGTTCTAATTTTGACAATGGGAACTTCAAAATGAGTATGCAAGCCGTGTTTAGCATCCTCCATGATTTCTGGCAAAGGGATACGATAGTACTCCGTAATAACTTCTTTAATTAGAGACATCTTTGATCACTCCTTATAAAAGTTGTTGAGGTTTGATAGAGATGAGGCTGTATTTTGTTTAAGAGCTTGAACCACAAGTTTAGCAATTTGCCGGGCACCTTCATCTGAGAAATGAGTATCATCCGTAACCCCATTTGGGTAATTGGGATGTATTTTCGCTGGCAAATGCATGAATAACTTCTTGGATTCCTCTTCGCCTAATGAACGATAGAGCGCTTGCGAGGCTGCGAAAATATCAAGTAGCGGAGTGTGCATTTCTTCAGCCACTTGTCTCATTACCTCGGGATAAGCACCTACAGCAAACGGGTCCAGCTCTCCATCGGCGTTAAAGCGGCGGCGACTTACAGAGGTTAACAGAACCGGAGTCCCCCCTAGCTGCCTAGCAGCATCTATATATTGAATTAGATTATGGCGATATTCGGTTTCAGGATCGGTGTAACGTAATGGATCCTCTTTTTTCTCATCGTTATGTCCAAATTGAATAAACAGGTAGTCACCGGGTTGGAAGTCTTTTCTTATAGCATCGAGGCGGCCGTCTGTTATAAACGATTTGGTGCTTCGACCATTAATTGCACGATTCTGGATTTGAATAGAAGTCCGAAAATAACTTTGCAGGTATTCTCCCCAGCCGGTCATAGGTTTTTCTCCAGCGCCTTTAATGGCCGCAGTGGAATCGCCTGCAATAAATAGTTGTTGTCTCATAAGGTCTTCTTCTCCTTTAACGTATTGGCGTTCCCTTAACCAATTCTCAGCAAGGGAAAGCCATTGCTGGCAATGAGGGTGTTCTTTAGCAAGCCCTAAACCATGCCGACCTTCTTCAAAGATATGTAATTCAAAAGGAATTCCCTGATTAGACAGGGCAGAGGCGAACAACAGACTATTTTCCACGGGAACGCTGGCATCATTCGCTGTTGTCCAGATAAAGGTTGGAGGTGTGTGGGAATCCACCTGGGCTTCTGAGGAAAAGGAGTCAAGCTCTGCTTGTGATGGGTCGTCTCCAAGAAAATGTAGCCGGCTTCCCTTGTGCGAATGAGGCTCTTGGAAAGTGATTACAGGGTAACCTAACAGAAGAAGGTTTGGTTTCTCTGCTCTAGTGGTAGAAAAGATGGAAGCTAAGTGTCCTCCTGCTGAGAATCCAATCATCCCTACTTTGTCTGAGATCACATTCCAAACTTTGGGTGCTTCCCTAATCCATTTGAGAGCATCCTCAACATCATTTAACAAAGAAGAGGCGTTGAAATCTCCGACCTGATAATCTAGTACACCTGCATGAATACCTAGACTGTTTAGCCATTGAGCCACAGGTTCTCCTTCATGTTTGGCTAAGTGCTGATAACCTCCACCAGGCAATACCAATATAAAAGGACGGGGGTGATCCGTCTCGAGCGGATAGAGGGTGAGCAGTGAGGTTTCCTGAGAAATCGCCTCTTGTTCTACACGGTTAGTATTTAGACGAAAGTTCAACATTGCGTTCAAATTCCTCCCTAAATGGTTATATGCACACGTTAACATATTTTCCGAAAAAAAGAGAGACTCTTTTTTTTTTAGATTCGACCTTGAACGATTATTTTGTGATTTTTACATAGATTCGTCAAATGTTGGTTTGGATTTAGTGCCTGTATTGTTATCCCGGTACTGTCCAGGGGTCATCCCTTCCTGTTTACGGAAAGATCGAATGAAATTCTGAGAATTGTTGTATCTTAATTTGGCTGCAATATCTTTGATCGGCATATCGGTTTCCTGCAGCCATTTTTTCGCCATTTTAAATCGGTACATCGTTAAATATTCGCTGAAATAGTATTGGGTCTCCTTACGGAAGACACTGCTGATATAGTTGGCGTTGTAATGCAGCCGAGAAGCGCATTCTTCCAAGGTTAGATCTGTATCATATTCATGTTGGATCAGATCAATGATTTTCTCAGAGATGTTTTGGTATTGGGCATTTTGCCTGCTGATAAAAATTTTGATCATCGGGTAAATGACCATGCTCCAGAACCAATCCTCAATCTCAGCCACAGTATGAAGGTCATGTAATTCCTCAAAAATTGAGCCATTAGCATGATAGATCTGATTTAAGCTAATGCCCGATTCCTGCATCATAATGAGCAAGTTATTGAGTAAGCGGGTCAACGGGATTTGATATTCCTGTGGTGATAGCTCTAGGGAAAAGATAGATTTAAAAAGCAAATGAATCAGTTCCTTGGCTTTATCCGTTTCAGCCAGCTTGATAGCATCCATTAGATCGTTTTCTTTATGCGTAGGGTAGTTCAAGTTCAGATAATGTTTGCCGGAGTTAATGTTCTCATATTGAATAATAACGCCTTTGCCAAGCTTAATGCGATGTTTCAGTGCTTCAAGACCTTCTCTGTAGGCGATGGCTAGTTTATCGAACGCGTTGAAGGGAAGGCTCAGCCCAATACTCACCTGCACCTTTAGATAATTATTTATTTCTTGCTGCAGCTTCTCCGTTAACGAGTACAGTGTCTTATGAAAAGACTGGGTATCGCAGTCTGGACTGCCCAATAATACGACTACCGCATGGTCCATGATTACAGGAGCCAGCCGTTGTTCAGGACAGATTAACTCTTCGATCATATTGTGGGCAGCGAACAATAAGAGGCTGAGATCTTTTTTCTCATAGCTGGAATCCTCGGCATAATCAATAGACAACGTAATTACTGCCATGGTTTTCCATTCTTCAAGTTGGGTTTGGTAGCCGAATTGCCCTAATTCTTCGAGCAAATCACGTTTCTTAACATTGCCGTGGAAGGCATTGATCAGAAAAAACGTACGAACCTGCTGAAAGTGTTGCCGGACTTCTTTTTCCAGCTGTGTTTTGGATTGGAACAAAGAATGAACTTGTTCACCTATAATCTGAAATTCATTGCGATGTCTCGATTTAATATCCGGTTTACGTTGGCCCATCTGATTAAGCAGTCTTTCGATGGGGGTGTACATACGTCTGGAGCCGATCCAGGCCAGAAGAATGGAGAACAAGAGCATAAAGGTACACACGATTATCGTAAACATACCGATTTTATTGGACTCCTTCGTCAAGCTTTCCATGGAAGTAACCGATAGATAAACCCAGCCATTTAACTGAGAACGCATGAAAGTGACGGAGTAATTCTTTTTGTTGATCACAGTCTTGAACTGTCCGGATTGTTTAGAAGGATCAGAGATTAAGGGGACTTCTTTAAATCCGCCTTGCTCTTTAGGTTTTCCGATTAAGCTGGTATCCGGATGGAGCAGGAAACGGCCAGCTTGATCCAGAACGATAATGTCATCGAGAGGCTGCACATCTGAATTAATGAAATCCTGAAGACTGCAGACCGGAATATTAGCTAGGGCAAGCCCATATTTTTGCAGCTT
The DNA here is from genome assembly GCF_038002705.1 of Paenibacillus sp. FSL H7-0716. Taxonomy (NCBI): domain Bacteria; kingdom Bacillati; phylum Bacillota; class Bacilli; order Caryophanales; family Paenibacillaceae; genus Paenibacillus; species Paenibacillus sp. FSL H7-0716. Next base: position 61,634 of record NZ_JBBODA010000016.1, on the reverse strand, counting down.
ATTGGTGGGAAGCTTTTTGATAAGACTAATGCTGTAATTGCAGCCAGTGACGTTAATGCTCTCCTCGCTATAAAATAAGGACGATGGATTCAAAATCCATGAAGTATCGTCAGCTATATTCATTAGATTAGAGAGTTGCGCATGGTTTTTGTATTCATCCAGACGATAGACGCCTGAATTTTTAATCATCCAGTTCTGCTGCTGATTGAGCAGGATGACATCCTCAAGTTTCGTATCGAAGGATTGCATATTACGGATTTCGTTTCTTAAATCATTATATAAAATGAAATCGGTTTCACTTAAAGGGTTATTTAGTGCTTTTTTTAATACACTAGAGTTGATCACTTGGTTTAATGTTTGATTGACAGTTGTTAACTTATGTTCTACATTTGAGGTGATTTGTAATATAAGTTCCATTTTACTGTTGTTTACGTTCTTTTGGATCTCATTAGATGATGTGAAATAGGAAAAAGAACCGATGAATATCACCGGCAACGTGCTAATTACAAAGGCGAAAATCGTTAATTTACTTAAAAAGCTTAATGGTCTCACGGGACTCAGCACCTTTACTTATGTAGAAGTAGACACTTGTTCTTAGTGTATGAAACCTGGTGGAAAATAACAATAATCATCTCGTTCTGTAATAATCATTAACCCTAATTATGACTACAAAATGGAAAATCTTCAAGCTGTAGGGTGAAAATCCTTACAATACCTTAGGAGGCTGTAGAAATGTTTAGACAATTTTTGTGTAGAAGGGCAACGTTATGTTGCTGCTTATTTTTCATGCTTGTTTTCCCTATGTTAAGCGCTTGCAGTGATGGAAAGTCCGCTGGTTCTGTACTGCAAGAAGCTCGCCCGAGCATCTCCATCTTGGCACCTCTTCATTTTCCACAGCAGCCTTCAAAAAAGATTATGGCTGAGATTGAAAGATTAACAGGGGTGGAGCTTGATATCACGTGGGTGCCTGAGGGGGTTTATACCGATAAAATGAACACGGCGTTGACCACTAATTCCTTGGGAAAAGTCACCTTTGTGAAGTTCTCAGATTATAATCTGGTGAAAAACGCCATCCGATCTGAAGCATTTTGGGAGATCGGCCCATATCTTCAGGAGTTCCCCAATCTTAAAGCACTGGACCCCGCTATTCTTAAGCAGACCGCTGTTGATGGTAAGATCTACGGCCTGTATACAGAACGCCCTTCCTCCAGACAGGGTGTCATAATACGTAAGGATTGGCTGGACAATCTTCATTTAAGCAATCCACAGACCTTAGATGACCTATATGAAGTAATGAGGCAATTTACATATAACGATCCGGATCAGAATGGCAAACAAGATACCCTTGGATTAGTCGATCGTAATGATCTTGTTTATGGAGTATTTAAGACACTAAGCTCTTATTTTGGCACACCAAATAATTGGAAGCTAGAGAATCATCAATTTGTTCCGGAATTCGTAACAGCGGAGTATATGAACACAATGAATTTTATGAAGAAATTATATGATGAAAAAATCATCAATCAGGACTTTGCTCTTACCAGTAAAGAGGTTCAACGCGATAAATTCATTAACGGTATCGCTGGTGTGTTTATTGGCAGCATGACTGATGTGCAGCGGTTGTCAATTGAAGCTCAAGCATATAATCCAAAGGCTGAACTTACCCTGATCAATCGTATCGAGGGGCCTGATGGATATAAAGTATGGTCTATCCCCAATTACAACGGACTGTATCTCTTTTCCAAAAAGTCCATTGCCACAGAGGAGGAGCTTCGGCAGGTGCTTGGTTTTTTTGATCGGACCATGGATAAAGATGTAGCCAATATAATGATGTATGGCTTTGAGGGGCGGCATTATAAGCTTGAAGGCGGCAAGATTATCCTTCCCGAGGAAACCTCACAACTGCGGGTACAGGAAGTGAATCCGCTATATGCTTTAATGATCGCGGATATTAGTAATAAAAACATTATGGAAGTGGCTCAGAAGGAGCAATTAACCTCTCTAGCAGATCAGCTGAGTAAAGATAATGAATCTTTTCTGGTTGATGACCCGACAGTTTCTCTGAGCTCATCTACTTTTGATGAGAAGAATATGGAGTTATCTACAATCATTGTGGATGCTACATATAACTATATATTAGGTAACATTACCGTCGAGGGATTTCAGCAAGAGGTTGAGAAATGGAGAGCTCGTGGAGGCAATCTTATTATTAAGGAATATGCTGAGGCTGAGTTTGGGACAGAAAAGTAAATAGGTTAAACAAGTTTTGATCCACTGCAGATAGTGCGGTGGATTTTTTTTGTGCTGCGATATCACGATAATCATTTGCTCAGATCCCTTTCAGAACGCGCCGTTATGGGGAAATGATTGTTTTCGTAACCTTGCCGACGATGTAACGTGGAACTCGTAACCAATACAAATTATGGAGGTCAAAATGGTATGAAGAAGAAATCCTTCACCATGTTGTTAACAGCACTGTTAACATTCAGCACATTGTTAGCTGGATGCGGTGGTAACAACAATAACAAAGAAGAAGCAGCAGCCCCAACTACAAGTACAGAGAACACTACGAAGGTGGAAGAGACTGAAGCACCTAAAGAGGAACCTACAGAAATCAAAATCATGCTTCCATTGAATACGACAGAAACACCACCAGACAGAATTAAAACAGAAGTAGAGAAATTGACGAACACCAAGCTAACTTATCAATTTTATCCAGCAGATACGTATGAAGAGAAGCTGAATTCATCCTTTGCTACAGGCTCATTGCCACAAGTAACTTATTTGAAAAATCAAACTACATTTATTCAAATGAAAGACGCGATTAAAGACGGTCAGTTCTGGGAAATCGGTCCACTATTAAGTGAATTCCCTAATTTGAGTAAAATGAAACCGGAAATTCTGAATAACACGAAAGTAGACGGCAAGCTTTATACCTTATATATCGGGCGTCCACTTGCACGTCAAGGGATCATTTACCGCAAAGACTGGGCAGATAAATTAGGACTGGCTGCACCTGCGAATGTAGATGAATTGTTCGAAATGGCTAAAGCTTTCACAGAACAAGATCCGGATGGAAATGGACAAAAAGATACAACAGGTATTATTGATCGGAATGAATTGACCTATGGAGCTTTTAAAACGGTCTCCTCATGGTTTGGCACACCTAATACTTGGGGTGAAATTGATGGCAAGTTAGCGCCTGAATTTACATTCCCGCAATATATCGAAACGATGGACTTTTTCAAAAAAGCACGTGACGGCGGTTATATGAACCAGGATTTCGCGGCTACCAGTAAAACAGATGCTGTGAATATGTTTACCAGTGGTAAAGGGGGTCTTTATATCGGAGGCTCTATGCAAGATATTGATTCACTAAATAAAGATACCATCAAGAATTTCCCGGATGCCGTTCTGGATACACACAGTATGGTTGCAGGTCCAGATGGAAAGTTTGCTCAATGGATGATTCCAGGGTATAACAACGTCGTTTTGTTCCCGAAATCTGCTGTCAAGGACGAAGCAGAGCTGAAGAAAATTCTTGCTTTCTTTGACGCAATGATGACCCCTGAAGTAGCTAACTTGATGTATTGGGGAATTGAAGGCGTTCACTATACGGTTGAAGACGGTAAAGCGAAGCCAGCAGATGACAAAGAGCTGATCGAACGTGAAGTAAAGGGCTTTAAGGACAGTGTTATCGGAGAATATGAAACAAATGGCATGTACCAAAGTTATAACGTGTTGCCAGGCCGTATTCATGCAGAAGAATTAGTTCTTGAGAATGTTAAGGTAGGCGTTCCAGATCCAACAGCTGCGATGGATTCAGCTACCTATACAGAAAAAGGTGTTGAGCTTCAACAGATCATTACTGATGCGACGTACAAGTATATCTACGGACAGATCGACAAAGCAGGGTTCGAAAAAGAAGTTGAGAACTGGAAGAGCCGTGGCGGAGCTAAGATTATTGAAGAGTACAACGCTTTGTACAAGAAGTAGTCCCTTTGTTCGAAGCGCTTGAATGAACTATATGTAGCTGAAAAGGTTGTTGATCTAGGTTCAACAGCCTTTTCTCTTCATAGTCACATGAAGAAATAAAGAGTTTGAATAAAGAAGGAGAAAGGAAGAGAAACATGCAGGAACTCACCGCACAGCCAGCTCCACAACCAAAACGTATTTATAAGAGCAACAGTGAACTGAAAAAGCGGCTGTGGAGAAATAAATGGCTCTATGTCATGCTAACGCCGGGCGTACTGTACTTTGTTATTTTTAAATATTTTCCTATGTATGGATTAATTATAGCATTTCAAGATTACAAACCTTATCAAGGAATCATGGGCAGTGACTGGGTAGGAATGAAGCATTTTAGCAGGCTGTTTACTGAACCTGACTTCTTAAATATTTTAGTGAATACGCTTATCTTGTTTGGGATGAATATTCTTATTTATTTTCCAATACCGATTATATTGGCTCTGATGCTGAATGAGCTTAGAGGTACTTTTTTCAAAAGAACCTTTCAGACACTCTTCTATTTACCCCATTTCATGTCATGGGTTATCGTCGTCTCCATTTCGTTTGTAATGGTTACGATGGACGGCGGGATTATCAACGAGCTGCTTGCCTATTTCGGCTTTGAAAAAATCAACTTCCTGCTTAATCCAAGCTGGTTCAGACCGATGTACATTATTCAGGTCATTTGGAGGGAAGCGGGCTGGGGAACCATTATTTATTTGGCTGCTATTGCTGCAATCGATCCTGGACTCTATGAAGCAGCGCGTATGGATGGGGCTGGGCGGCTTAAGCAAGTCTGGCATATTACACTTCCAGCTATTCGAGGCGTGATTATCACCTTGTTTATTTTGAAAATCGGTTCCGTTCTGGATCTTGGATTTGAACATGTCTATCTGCTGCTTAACTCCATGAATCGAGAGGTCGCGGAAATTATTGATACGTATGTGTATACCGCAGGTTTGAGACAAGGACAGTTTAGCTACAGTACAGCCATCGGATTCTTTAAATCCATTGTTGGTTTGATCATGGTCATGACAGTAAATAAAATCTCCAAGAAAATGGGAGAAGAAGGCGTCTATTGATACGTTGTAGGAGGAATCGAAATGGTAGAGGATAAAACAATCGGTGGCAGAATTTTTTCTGCTGTAAACTTTACACTGCTAGCAATTATTGCATTGGTGACAGTGCTTCCCTTCGTACACGTTGTAGCGGGTTCTTTTACAACAAGCGCGGAGATAGCCGCTAATAAATTTGTATTGATCCCAAAAGTATGGAGTTTGGAAGCTTACAAGTTCATTTTTTCAACGAACACACTATTTAAAGCTATGGGAGTTTCCATCGGTGTAACGGTCATTGGAACAGCCTTCAGTATGCTTATTACCTCTTTGATGGCGTACGCCCTGGCTAGAAAAGATTTGGACGGACGTAAAGTGGTTAACTTTCTGGTGGTATTCACCATGCTTTTTCACGGTGGAATGATTCCAACGTTTCTGGTTGTGAAGGAATTAGGACTTATCGACTCCTATGCAGCACTTATTCTGCCTTCAGCAATTAGTGCTTTTAATATGATTATCTTGAAGAACTTTTTTCAAAACATCCCTGAGGGCCTCGAGGAATCTGCCAAAATTGACGGATGCAATGACTTCGGAATTTTATTCCGGATTGTACTGCCCCTATCTTTGCCGGCCTTAGCGACCATCGGGTTGTTCTATTCGGTAACGTATTGGAATACGTACATGAGCGCGATTCTGTATCTGGATGATAGCAGCAAGTGGCCAATTCAAGTCCTATTGAGACAAATCGTTGTCCTGGCTAGTGGAATGGACCATAGTGCTACGCTGGATGCCACTGTTCCACCACCGGATCAAACGATTAAGATGGCTGTTATCGTGGTAGCTACTTTGCCAATCCTATGTGTGTATCCGTTCCTGCAAAAGCATTTTGCCAAAGGTGCCATGTTGGGTTCTATGAAGGGCTAGCAAGAAAGAGAGAGACTATACTTAGGGGAGGAGCTTCGAGATGACTGTACAGATACCTACAACGCCGATAGAGTGGGCAAAAAAAGCTTGCGATTCACTAATGGATACTTACAGGGCGGGAGAGCTTCCCCCTGCGCATCGATGGCACTATCATCAGGGTGTATTTCTGTGTGGCATGGAGCTTTTGTGGAATGCTTATCAAGAAGAGCGTTATATCAACTATATTCAGGAATATGTAGATGATTTGGTGGATGAATACGGGAACTTTTATTTTGCACGTGATGAGCTGGATGCGGTTCAAGCAGGACAGCTACTATTCACTCTTTATGAACGGACAGGCAAACTTAAGTATCGTATTGCAGCAGAGAAGCTAAGGAATTTACTGCTCACACTAAATAAAACCTCTGAGGGCGGGTATTGGCACAAGGATAAGTACGCCAACCAAATGTGGTTGGATGGACTTTATATGGCAGGCGTATTCTCCTTGAAATATGCTAATGTCTACGATGAACCAAGCTTGCGTGAAACGGTCCTTCATCAGGAAATGTTAATGCGCAAGCATATGAAGGATGAGACAACAGGTTTGTTATACCATGCCTGGGATGAGAGCCGGCGGATGCCTTGGTCGAATCCGGAGACGGGTTGTTCACCGGAGTTCTGGAGCCGATCATTAGGATGGTATGGTCTCGCCTTATCGCAATTTCTGGATCTGTTACCTTCCCATGATTCAGCCCGGACAGAGCTTTCTACTACGCTGAGAGATTTTGTGGATGCACTTATTCGTTACCAAGATCAAAAAAGTGGACTTTGGTATCAAGTCGTAGATAAGGGACATGAGCCAGATAATTGGCTGGAGACTTCAGGGTCATGTTTGTTCGTCTATACGATTGCCAAAGCCGTGAAGCATGGCGTTGTAAGTGATGTGACTATCGCTACAGCTGCCGCTAAAAAAGGATATGAAGGGTTAACCAAAGTAATCCAGTGGGATGAGCATAACCGATTAGTTCTGCCGGACATTTGTATCGGTACCTCAGCTGGAGATTACGAGAGTTACGTGACTCGGCCTAAGGTTAAAAATGATCTGCATGGTGTGGGCGCATTGGTGATGGCTTGTGTTGAAATACAGTCAATGCTCCAAGACTGAATCGCTCCGTATCCTTACTAAACAATGACTTGATTCTCTGAGATTTCAGAGAATCAAGTCGTATTATTTTATGTACAAAGTAATCCTTAAATCGGGTGAACCTATTTTTAGTTTTTGAGCTCTTAAATTTATAAATATTTTGGGGGTTGGGATGAAGAAATCACAATGGGCAATTCAAACGGCAGACTCTATTATGGCGCGGACACCGAAGCTTTATGAAGATAAAGGCTATAAAGGAAGCTGGACCTACGATTATGGCGTGGTATTGAACGGTTTTGAATGGCTTTGGAAGCTGACCGGTGATTCGAAGTATCTGCAGTTCATTCAAGATAATATGGACTACTTTATTCAGGAAGATGGCAGTGTCAAGGGCTACCACCTAGAGGAGTATAATATCGATCATATTAACAACGGAAAATTATTATTGACTCTATATAAAGAAACGAAGCAGGAAAAATACAAAAAAGCGGCTGCTTTACTTAGAAAGCAACTTGAGACCCATCCGCGAACCTCGGAAGGTGCTTTTTGGCATAAAAATATATATGCCTATCAGATTTGGTTAGATGGACTTTATATGGGCGCTCCTTTTTATTTAGCCTACTTGCTAGCTTTTGAAGAAGGGCAGGGACTTGAGGATGTAACCAAACAATTTATCTTGTGTGAGAAGCATACGAAAGATCCGGTAACAGGTCTGCTATATCATGCATGGGATGAACAGCGTATTCAACCTTGGTGCGACCCTGAAACAGGACTTTCGCCTAACTTTTGGGCCCGTTCACTTGGCTGGTATCTCATGGCTTTAGTTGATGTTCTGGAATTGCTGCCTAGTGAGCACTCAGATTATCCAGAGCTGGTACGAATACTAAATGATACCTTAACTGCGGTGAAGAAATATCAGGATAAGGAATCCGGGGTCTGGTATCAAGTGATTAATCTAGGGGAACGCAAAGGAAATTATCTTGAGGCCTCTGCTTCAAGTATGATCGTGTATGCCATGGCTAAAGGCATCCGATTAGGCGTGTTAAACGCTGGATGGTACGAAACATTAGATCTGGCTCAACAAGGACTTATCTCGGAGTTTGTACTAGAAACCAAAGAAGAATGGGTCAATTTAAATAAGAATTGCCAAGTAGCAGGATTAGGTGGAGTGGACCAACGTGACGGTACTTTCGCTTATTACATTAGCGAGCCTATTGTCACTAACGACCAAAAAGGTGTGGGTGCTTTCCTTCAGGCCTGTGTGGAATACGAACAATTAAGAGGCTGGATCTGATATAGAACAGGGGGGCTTATGAATGTTGATCTACAATATTGAGGATTTTGGAGCGCTTAAGAATAGTAAAAAGTTAGCGACTGAAGCGATAATACGTGCGATTGAAGCGGCAAATAAAGCCGGTGGAGGAACCGTTTATGTGCCGGCTGGCACGTTCTTAACCGGTGCAATTCATATGAAAAGCAATATCGAATTGAATTTAAATCCTGGTGCCATTCTTTCATTTAGTACCAACCCGGAGGATTACCCTGCAGTGGAATGCAGATGGGAAGGAGTGAAGCAGCGGGTTCATTCACCTTGTATTTATGGAAGAGAGTTAGTTAATGTATCGATCACTGGCAGCGGAATGATTAACGGAAATGGTGAACTCTGGTGGGATACGTTTCGGAACCGCCGGGAAGAGCTGGAGTATCCCCGGCCGACTCTAATCGGCTTGGACAGCTGTCAGCGGGTAACCCTTAAAGATATCGCGCTGGTCAATTCTCCAAGCTGGACCGTTAATCCGATAGGCTGTTACAATGTGACTATTGATAATATTTCCATTCTGAACCCGGCGGACTCTCCAAATACAGATGGCATTAATCCAGAGTCTTGCACCAATGTACGAATTAGCAATTGCAATATTGATGTCGGTGATGACTGCATAGCGATCAAGGCAGGAACTGAGGATACCAAAGAACGAGTTCCTTGTGAGAATATTACGATCACCAACTGCACTATGGTACATGGACACGGGGGTGTCGTACTCGGAAGTGAAATGAGTGGAGATATTCGTAATGTCACGATTAGTAATTGTGTGTTTAAACAAACCGATCGTGGAATCCGGATGAAATCAAGACGGGGACGCGGGGGAACGATTGAAGATATTCGGATCAGCAATATTGTAATGGAGGACGTTATTTGTCCGTTTACTCTAAATTTATATTATTTCTGTGGACCACGCGGGAAAGAAAAATATGTGTGGGATAAAAATCCTTATCCGGTTACAGAGGAAACGCCGTGTTTTAGACGCATTCATTTTGCCAATATTACCGCACGTAATGTTCATGCCGCAGCGGGTTTCTTATACGGGCTTGCGGAGCAATATGTATCCGAGATTACGTTTACTAATGTGGACATCTCCATGGCGACGAATGCAATTCCCGGCCATCCAGACATGATGACAGGGATCGAAAACATGAATAATCGCGGATTTTTCCTCGGGAATGCAAGAGATGTTCAATTTCATCAGGTGACGATTGAGAACCATGAAGGGCCTGCTTTTTACATTGAAAATGGAGAAGCTGTAGAGATCATAAATTGTCGATCAAAAAACACAAAGAAGCCGGAAAAATTAGTAGAACAAGCCACAGTGTCACCTGAAGAACAAAATGTCTGTCCATAAGAGAGAGTCATCAATTTATTGAAAGGAAAAGAATCCACTATGCTTGTTGTAGGAAAAGAATCCTTTTGCGCTTATCACACGATTCAAGAGGCGATAGATTCACTAGAGCAGGAGCCATCCGGTCAAGCGGATACGCTTTATATTTTGTCAGGGGTCTATAAAGAGGCAGTGCGGATTTATCGTTCTAATCTTACGATCATAGGGATTGGCTACGTGGAGATTGTTATGAATCGTTACGCGAAAGAGCGTGATGAAGCGGGCGAAGAAATCAATACATTCTCTACACCAACGTTATTTCTGGGCGGGAGCCATCTGGTCTTGGAGAATCTGGTGATTACCAATAATGCAGGGCAGGGTGAAAATATCGGGCAGGCGGTAGCCGTGTATGCTAATTGTGATCAAACCGTATTCAGAAATTGCACCTTAAAAGGGCATCAGGACACGTTATTCACGGGACCTTTGCCACCTGTACCCAAAGAGCGATCTACGTTTGGAGGTATACCACTGAGAGAACACCATGCCCAATATCGGCAGATGTATCAGCAATGTTATATAGAGGGAACAGTGGACTTTATATTTGGTGGGGCTACGGCTTATTTTGACAGATGTGAAATTCGCAGCTTGCGTCATAGTGAGAATCAAGCAGGTTATATCACGGCAGCCTCCACACCTGAGGGACAATCGTATGGTTATATTTTTAAAAATTGCTTTTTAACAGCAGCCCCTGATATTGATCCGGTGTTTCTGGGCCGTCCTTGGCGTGAGTATGCTAAAACCGTATTTGTGGATTGCCAGTTGGGTGCACATATTGATCCACTTGGCTGGGATAACTGGAACAACACCGCTAATGAACAAACCGTTAGTTATCAGGAATATGGCGTGAAGGATGTAATTCTCCTGAGTAAGCAACGTGTTTCTTGGGCAGATTGCTTTGAAGATGGGGACGAGACGCTGGATAAAGAGTTTGTTTTTGCTGGAACGGATTTTTGGAGATAGATAATTTAATTAACGAGTACACAAATAAAAAACGGTAGTCTAGACGAGAAGCGTAAAGTCTTAGACTGCCGTTTTATTTATGTGTTGTATCACTTTATTTTTAATATGATCTTTCCTTTAGCTCTGCCCGATTCAGAATACTCCATTGCTTTCTGTGCCTCTACAAAAGGAAACACTTGATCAATAACAGGTTTTATTTGTCCGGATTCAATAAGCTCTGAAATGATTTCTAATTGGCTGCCACTTGGTTTCATGAACAGAAAGCTGTATTTGACCTTGTATTTTGCCTCTAATTTGCTCAGATTCCGGGTAATCAAGCGAAAAATATTAGTTTTTATGAACCCAGCTCCATACTCTTTTCCGAAGCGAGCATTAGGCAACCCTGAAACCGATACAATTTGTCCGCCTTGTTTGACTGTTTTAAAAGCTTTTTCTAATGTTTCACCGCCAATGGTATCGAATACTCCATCATAATTTTGTAAAACCTTATCAAATGCTTCTATTTTATAATTAATAATTTGATCGGCTCCAAGTGACTTGACCAATTCTGCTCCAGCATCGCTTGTAGTAGTAGCCACGTATATCCCCATCGCTTTGGCAAGTTGGATAGCAAAAGTGCCAACCCCGCCCGCTCCCGCTTGAATCAATACCTTTTGTCCTGCCGTTAGCTGTAATATATCAAGCAATGCTTGATAAGAAGTAAGCCCGACTAATGGGATGGATGCAGCTTCCTCAAAGGAAAGATTGTGAGGTTTGAGCGCTATATCCTCTTCATGTACGGAGATATATTCTGCGAAGGTTCCAATTCTATCTTTTCTGGGCCGTCCGTAAATCTCATCACCTATCTTGAATTTTTTAACATTCTTTCCTACTTGAATGACAATCCCTGAAAAATCATTTCCTAAAACTAGGGGCATGTCGTATTTCAACAGCGTACGGACTTTGCCATCCCGCACTTTGAAATCGATAGGATTAATACTTGCTGCGTGGATCTCTGCCAATACATCATAATCACCCACTGCGGGTGTTGGGATGTCGGCTAGCTGAAGAGGGGAATTCCCGTATTTTTTTATGATCATTGCTTTCATCCTAAAACCTCCAATTCATTAAATATTCATTTTTGCTGATCCAGAAAAATAACTCATCTCAACAGGGGAGATGTTTTTTGGTTTCGATTTGTCCTCGCTTTTATCTGAGCAGTCTCGGCGATATTTTCCTTGTTCCAGCTTCATATCAATAAAATCGACAACCTGCTGCAGCGACGAGATTTGGCTGACGATGTTTTCTCGATGGTTTCTTAAATGCTCCACCAGTTCAGGATAATCCGCGGGATCAGCGTCGGCGGAGACCGCCAAAAATGGCTGCATTTCCTGCAAGGGCATGCCTGTTTTTTTGAGGCAGGATAGCAGCAGGATTGTATCTATGTCTTCCTGCCGGTAAACGCGATGCCCGTTGTCCTTCCGGTCCGCCCGGGGAAGCAGCGCGATCTTTTCGTAATAGCGGATCGTGTCCTCGGATATTCCGGTTTGCGCGGCGGTTTCTTTTATCGTAAACGTCTGCTCTGCCTTCATACTCTACCTCCTGGAGATTGTTTTGTGTGTGCATTATACAACTTGGAGCTGACTCCAAGTCAAGACCTTATCTCTGGGACAAAATCTTTTTATTACGCCTTGACTTGGAGTCGACTCCAATTAATAAAATGTGCGTTATAAGAAGAGGATATCCCGAATTCAGGAGGAGATTTACAATGAGCACACAGCAACGTGAAAATATTGCATTGATTACAGGCGCTAACGCTGGGATTGGATTGGAATTAACTCGAAAACTGCTAGCGGAGGATTGGCAGGTGATTGCTTTGAACCGTTCCGGTTTTCCAGCCGATGATATGAACATCCAAAAAGCCATCAAAAACGGCTGGCTTCGTATTTATAAAACAACCGATCTCGCGGATTTTACCAGCTTGAGAGGGACGCTGGAAGAGATCAAAGGCAAGGAGCAGCGGATCGATATTTTGTTCAACAATGCCGGCGGGAGCTTCCCTGAACTAAGTTACTCGACACAGGGGCGTGAAAAGCACTATGAGTTGATGACCGTTGTGCCGTATATTATTTTAATGGAATTGAAGGATAGCCTACAAAAAGGACGCTTAAAAACGGTGATCAACACTTCATCCTCAGCGCTTAAGTTTACGAATGAGTTTACGATCGAAATCCTGGAGCATCCCACAACCTTCCGCAAGCTGCTTGGTCCTTACGCCACCTCAAAGCTGGCATTATCGTTATGGACACAGGCCGCCGCGGGGCAGCTTGCTAACGAGGGCATCATGATTCGCAGTGTTGATCCGGGTAGCAATAACACATTGCGAAAAGGAAAAAATTCTGGACTGCCTCTTATAGTTAAGCCGTTGATGAAGCTGTTTTTCTCTCCGCCTACCCACGGCGCCGGCCAATTGTACAAGGGGGCTCTGGGAGAACACCGTGAGGAGACGGGGGTATTTCTTCGGAAAGGTCAGGTTGCGAATTTGAAATTTAAGGATCAAGCCCGGAATGTTTTGGAAAGGATTAATGATATATACGAAAATGAGTATCTTCGTTGTTAATCTGATCTTTAGATCTCTAATTATTTTTTTGTAATTCCTCCAAACGTATGAGATAATAGAGTTTTTCCGTTGATTCTATTTTTCATGGCATGGTAGAGATGCCTGATCAAATATTGGAGGTAGGCTTGTTGGCGAAACAGTATCCTTTTGAATATGATCGGACCAAACCTTTTATGGAGCAAGTAGGGGAATGGGTCGGTGATGTATTCTATGAAATTCTTCCTGAGGCTGGATTTGAAGTACGTGATGAACAGATATACATGGCCTTTCAGGTAGAGCGAGCTTTTGCCGAGAAAAAGACGATTTTTGCTGAGGCAGGGGTCGGAACAGGCAAGACATTAGTGTATTTGTTGTATAGCATTTGTTATGCGCGATATATGGGCAAACCTGCGATTATTGCATGTGCGGACGAGTCCTTGATTGAGCAGCTTGTGAAACCGGAAGGCGATATCGCCAAGCTTGCAAAGCATCTGAACATGAATATTGATGCCAGACTAGCGAAATCACCGGATAAATATATGTGTCTGAAAAAGCTGGATCAGGCTCGGAACCATGATGATGAAAGCTTACCACTGGAGAGCTTGTACAGTACATTACCTGATTTTGTACATTCACATGCACCGATGCAGCAATTCCATGCTTATGGAGACCGCAGAGATTATCCTGATCTGAATGACGAACAATGGAACAAGATTAACTGGGATACGTTTCAGGACTGCTTTACTTGCGATATGCGTCACCGCTGCGGGCAGACCTTGTCCCGTGATCATTACCGGAAATCAAGCGATCTGATCATTTGTTCCCACGATTATTACATGGAGCATATTTGGACCTATGAAGCGCGTAAGCGGGAAGGGCAAATTCCTTTGCTTCCAGATCATTGTGCGGTTGTATTCGATGAAGGACATTTATTAGAATCAGCGGCCATGAAGGCGCTTGGCTATAAGATGAAGCATGTCGTCTTTGAAGAATTGATTTCTCGCCTGCTACAGAACGAAATTCGTGAAACGCTAGCCGTTCTGATTGATGAAGCGATCATGCAAAGTGAGCAAATGTTCAAAGCGATTCGCCGTCAATGCCGAAACATACCAGGATCAGATCGGAAAAGCATTGAGCTGAATGCTTCATTGATTCGTGAGGTACACCGGATGCGGAGTGTAATTGCAGCTATCGAAGAAGAATTAGTATTCGAAAGCGGACTCTACACGATTGATGAATACCAACTGCGAATTGTGGAGGAACGTTTGGAGACCATAGAGATCGCTTTGCGATTGTTTGAGGATTCGGGAGCTCTAATCTGCTGGGCGACAGAAGAAAGCGATGGTCTAACGCTGTCGGTCATGCCACGAAATGTCAAAGAGGTACTTCAAGACAGCCTGTTCACGCAAAAAATGCCAATCGTATTCTCATCGGCTACATTGTCTGTGGATAAATCATTCCAATACTTAAAGGACAGTCTTGGGATACAAGATTTTTTATCCTTCTCTGTAGACTCACCTTATGACTATGAGCACCAGATGAATGTCTATGTGCCAGAGCTTCAGAGTGGGGATTTTGCTGAGAAAATGGAAATTTCCCTGAAGCTTATTCAGCAGACTGAAGGTAGAGCACTGCTACTGTTTCGTACTCGTGAAGAGCTTCTGCAATTCAAGCAGCTTAACTCATTACGACCGGAAAGCAGCTCATATTCATTTTTATATGAAGGGGATCAAGAAATCAGCTATTTGATTTCAGCATTCCAACGGGATGAGCATAGCGTGTTATGTGCGGTCACCTTATGGGAAGGGCTGGACATCCCTGGACCTTCATTATCTAATGTGATCATATGGTCGCTGCCGTATCCTCCGCTTGATCCAGTGTTTATGGCAAAGAGGGCGGAAACCTCCACTCCTTTTGAAGATGTGGATTTGCCTTACATGCTGTTAAGACTCAAACAAGGGATGGGGCGGCTGATTCGAACCGGTACAGATCAAGGAATTGTAACTGTACTTGCGGAAGAGGAAGGGCAACATCCGGTACACGAATATATAACTTCTGTACTTCCAAAAGGGACTCGACTACAGAAGCTGGAAGCTTAAATATCACTAACGATTATAATTGCTCCTTTGGTGAGGCAGATGCTACGGCATTTATGTTTCACTCGAAGGAGCTTTTTTTGTCTAAAATTAAGCATAAGTATTCCTAATCTTACGGATAGGATATTGATATTTAACTTCCGAGCGCTGTCGTATTATTGTTGAGTTATGGGAAGTATTTATACAGCATCATCTAGAGATTCATCAAGGAGTGTATACGACATGGGTCAATCAGAAGGTTTGTATCAACCAGAACACAACAAAAAGGTTGGGTTTGCATTAGGGATAGGGCTAACCTTAGTTATCGCATTATTGGCGAAATTTTTAGCGGGTTTTCCATTCCTATCTATTATGGGGCAATTAGTTATTGCCATTTTAATCGGGATTATTTGGCGAGCTACGATAGGAGTGCCAGGTAGCATCACACATGGCACCGATTTTTCCAGTAAAAAACTGCTTCGTCTTGGGATTATCCTGCTCGGTATGCGGCTTAATCTAATGGATATCGTTGCTGCAGGACCTCGGGTATTTCTTTTGGCAGTCATCGTCATTATATTTGCGATCTCCGTTGTCTACGGATTGGCTCGACTGTTCAAAGTAGATAAGCGCCTCAGTATCTTAACTGCCTGCGGAACTGCGATTTGCGGTGCGGCAGCGGTGGTTGCCATCGCTCCACAGATAAAAGCCAAAGATGACGAAACGGCCATTGGTGCAGCTATAGTAGCTATATTAGGCACAATATTTACACTGCTGTACACATTTTTGTATCCTTTTCTCGGCTTATCAGATTTAGGTTATGGGGTATTCTCAGGAGCGACTTTACATGAAATTGCTCACGTAATCGCGGCTGCGGATGCTGGTGGAAATGCTGCCGTTGATATGGCGGTCATCGTTAAATTGACCCGGGTGGCCTTACTTGTGCCGGTGGCTATTTTAATTGGGATTTGGTCCAATCGTGAAGAAAGAAAAGTGCAAGGTGAAGCGGCTAAAGCTTCGTGGAAAAGCATTCCAATCCCCTGGTTTATTCTAGGATTTCTAGTTGTCAGTGGTGTGAATTCGTTAGGGATCGTCTCTGCATCAGTAGCCAATGGGATCGTTACAATTGCTTATATGTTAATCGCTATGGCGATGGCAGGGCTTGGGTTAAACGTTGATTTGGCGGCATTTAGACGGCTTGGAATGAAGTCTTTTGCAGCGGGACTTATAGGATCGGTCATGTTATCTCTAGTTGGATTTATGTTAGTTCACTTACTTGCACTAGCGTAGTTAGCATGTACACCCTGAGTATGAAATGAGTTACTTCATATCCAAACAGCGTCCTTCTCTTTATCATTTAGTGTGGTAGGGTATGCATGAAATGAATGGAGGGACTTCAGGTGAAGTATTGCATAGGTGAATTTGCTTCCATTCTCGGGGTAACTGCGGATACGCTGAGATTATACGAGAAACATGATATTGTTAGGCCCACAAAAGATAACAGCAATAATTATAGATATTTTAATGATTTAGATGCGAGGGATCTGTTAATGAGCAGATGGTATCGCAGTATGGAAATTCCATTGCCCGAAGTGGCACTTTTAATGAAGGAGTCCTCTATTGAGCAAGTTATGGGAATGATGCAGCAGTCTCAGCAGAGTTTAGAAGAAGAGATTAAGCAAAAGACGATGCTGCTAAACAAGATGAATGAAATTCATAAAGAGCTTAAGGAAATAGAGTCCTCATTATATATATGTAAACTTAAACAACTGCCAGGCATGTACAGGCTTAAGCAAACGGATAAAAATGCATTATTAAAAAATGATATCGTAAAAAGCCTCGTCAACACTTGGATGGATAGGCTTCCTTATGCGTTTTATTCTTTTAAGATTGAGGACGCGGGGGTGTTATCCGGTGATAATAACTTTGACTATAGCTGGGGGCTTACCTTACCCGAGGAGGAAGTGCAGAAATTTGCTATGGATATCGATGAATATGTAGAGTACATTAGCCCGAGTATCTGTGTCTCTGCTATCATGTTATCTACGGATGGACATTATATCACGAAGAAATCCTTGCAGTTTATGATAGATTACATCGAAGCAAATGGTTATACCATAGCGGGTGATGTGGTGGGTAAATTAATGCTTACTGAAAAAATAGAAGGCAATAACCGCTCGTATTTGGAAGTGAATATCCCAATTGTATAAGTGTATTTCTATAAACACCTGCTCTGAGAGCGGGTGTTTTTCTTTTTGGACAAGAATTGGACATTGACCTTGGTGCTGCACCAATGTTTATACTTCGGTATATAGCTTGGCAACGTTCGGTAGATATATATAGATATGAATGTGAAAAATATCACGTTCTTGGCGAGCTATAAGATATTAGATACTGGGGGAGAAGAGAATGCGCAACAGAAATTTCACCAAGAAAATGCTCATGTTAACTTTTTGTATGGTGCTGATCGTTTCCATGCTGAGTGGATGCAAAGGAAATGGGGAGTCGGCAAATTCGTCATCATCATCTTTTAAAGCCGGTACATTCGCTGGGGAAGCGGAAGGCAAAGAGGGCGTGATTAAAGTAGAAGTCACTATGGATGAGCCAGATAAAATTAAAGATATCAAGATCGTAAGCCAGTCAGAAACAGGTGGTCTAGGCGATAGTGCACTTGAAAAAATAAAAGATCAAATTCTGGAAGGACAAACCTTGGCGGTAGATGCTGTTAGTGGTGCGAGTCTTTCCAGTGAAGCAATGCTCGCGGCCGTTGAAGATGCCGTAACCAAAGGTGGAGGAAATCTGGAAGTCCTCAAAGCCGGTGGCGTGCAAAAAGCGGGTGAAGGTAAAACGGAAAAGCTTGAAACAGACGTAGTGGTAGTAGGCGCCGGTGCATCTGGTGTGTCCGCAGCGGTAACCGCTGCTGATAAAGGTGCCAAGGTTATTATTATCGAAAAAACAGGAGTTATCGGGGGAGCAAGTAATCTATCCTGGGCCGGTAAGTTCTATAATTCTTCCGCAGCTACTGACAATAATCTTAAAGTAAATGTGGAAAAAGAAATTACCGATTGGATTGTCAACAATCACTGGAGAGTTGACGCTGCAGCGATTAGACAATACGTAACGAAATCCGGTGAAACTTATGATTGGTTAGCGGAAAAAGGTTATAAAACCAGCTTTCTAAACTTTTTCGGAGAGCAGCTGCATGTACTGCCAGCTTATGAAACCCGGGAAGAGACCCTTCGGAAAATGTTGGCTGAATCGGTTGAACAAAAGGGTGGACAAGTGATCACCGAAACCACTGCCAAAAAGCTGATTACCAATGAAGCAGGAGAAGTTACAGGTATTGTGGCTGAGAAATCAGACGGGACTACTCTTGAAATCACAGCCAAAAGTGTCGTAATGGCAACAGGCGGTTATGCTGCAAATTCGGAAATGGTTAAAGAAGCTTTTGGTTTTGAAGGGGTTAACGGAGGACTAGGTCAGAATGTTGGGGAAGGTCTGAAGATGGCTTGGGAAGCAGGAGCCAAGGTTCCTGATAACTTCGGTGGTCAGATGCTGCACCAAACATTAGCCAGAGCAACACAAGGACTAAAAGCACAATATGAGCCTTTTGAAGCAAGTTATCCGCTGATGTTGACGTATCTGCCTAACTTCATGAATGTAGGTTCTTCCGGAGCACGTTTCAGAGATGAAGCAGCGACATTAACATCGGTCGCCGCAGCTAATACGAGTGCATTTAATGGTGCTTATCATATGGTTATCGTATCAAAATCACAATTGGCTGCTCTTCAGTCCAAGGGGATGAAGGGTGTTAACGCACCAAGCCTGCCAGGAATGCCACCAGAATTTTATGCCGAATTTGCAGATCAATTCACGTTAGAGAATCCATGGGTAAATGCAGAAAAGGTGTTTGATTCTATGGTAGAAAACGGAGATGGCTTCAAAGGAAATACAATCGAAGAATTAGCAACAAATGCAGGTATGGATGTAGATGTGTTTGTAGAAAATTACAATAGTTATAAAGAAGCTACAAAAACTGGTGTGGATACTGAATTTGGTAAAGCTGCTGATTATTTAGAGCCAATGGGCGAAGAAGGACCGTATTATGCCATCGTCGCTGAAATCAACAACTTGGGTTCTGTAGGTGGCTTGCTGGTAAACACTAAGTTCCAAGTGCTAAATGATAAACGTACACCAGTAAAAGGATTGTTTGCTGTAGGGCTTGAATCGGAAGGCGTATTATTCAACGATACCTATGTAGGCAATGGGGTTGGAATTGGTTATTCCTTTACCTCAGGTCGTCTAGGTGGAGAGAGCGCGGCAAACAGTGCTTTGAAAGCTAATTAACGACAATTTCCCGGAAAATAATTCAAACTTTTTAAAGCCGCAGAGTAGACAACTCTGCGGCTTTTTTTGCTGGAGATTAGAGCCAATCTTCTTTTAGCAAAGATTTAAGAAGCTCTACATTTGTTACTCCCAGCTTGGCAGCGATCTGCTGCTCTAATTCAATTTTGGTGATCATCATTCTGTTATTGCATTCTATACCCTTTGGAGTGAGGACAATATTTTTGTCACGCTGATTTCCTTCGACTTCAACGGCTTCAACATAACCACGGGATAACATGCCTTGAATGCTTTTATGCGTGCCCTGTCTTGAAATATGAATTATTCTACTGATTTCTGAGATCGATAACATTTCTCGGGCCGCAAGAACTGCAAGAATGTGGGATTCGGTCTTATTGATTTGATCCGGGTCTTTGTCTGTCACTATTTTACGTAAAGCTAGATGCTTCTCACTGAGTAAATCAATCAGGTTCATTTTTTGCAGCTGCTTATTCATTAGAACACTCCTAAATGATGGCTCGTTTATCCCAGTATAAGTCATTTGTGAATATTGTCAACTTGGTTGACTTGATTTGAGGATCTATGTTATTGTAATCCAAGTTGACAATACAGAGATAAAAGGAGCTTGAAGATGGGAAGAAACAAAAAAGAAGCATTTTTATTTACGTTCATCATGTGTTTTTTAATGGTGCTGGGGATGAGTATTTACAATGTAGCACTAATGGAGGGTTGGTCAGGCACGTTAGTTAAGGATGTGATTGTCGGCTACTTGCCTGCATTTATAGTTGCACTCATTCTAGATGTATTTGTTGTAGGCAAGGTTGCAAAGGGGATCGCGCATAAGCTGGTTAAAGAAAATGATCCGATGATCAAAAAAATCATGTTCATATCCTTTTTTATGGTGACCGGAATGGTATTGTTCATGTCCTTCTATGGCGCAGTTCTCCATGTTGGATTTTCTGCTGAACTACCAAGAGCTTATCTGTCTGCCATAGGTAAAAATTTTATTTTTGCACTTCCACTGCAGATCATTTTAGTTGGGCCGCTTACACGATTTATTTTTGTGAAAATTACTCCAGCTGTGTCTGCGCAGGGAATAAATCAATAGAAGCAATGTACAACAAAACGCTCTCCGTCTGCCCGAATAAGCAGATGAGAGCGTTTTGTTTTTTTAAAGATTAGAAACGTTTATCTATGGCTCGCTCATTTACGCAAGCGCGTGAACTCTCTTTTTTACAGGTTCGAGTAGATTTAGGGCATACTCATTTCCGCTACCTTTGGGACTATCGTTACGGATATGCTCCTCCAGACATAATCTGGAATTGTGATCCGCTTGATAATCAGGATGAGTATCCAGATACCGCATTAGGGCTTGCCATGAGCCGTAGATATCATCAGTGCTTTCTGTCAGAGCATAGAGGCCGCCGTCGAGCCGCATTTCCTTTAGATGAGCTGGTATCTTCACATTTTCCGGAATTGAGGCACAGAATCCATATCCGTAAGGTTTATTCTCACCAGTTGGATGCGGGTTCGTATTGCCGCCAAAAAGCCGTGCTGTGCCTAATAGTTGACTAGCTTCCAGCCATTCATTAACTGGGATCATAGCCTCATCTTCTGGAGAGGTACTAACCGCAACATTGTAGGCAAATCTCATAGCTGGAAGAGTAATGAATCTTACATGAATAGGGGTAGAGTGATTAATAGTTGGCATAGATATAACCTCCTCAGTTTTAGTCATACCATCCGAAGGATTGCATGACTTTTCGTTTAGTTCAGATAATAATTGATTTGTAATGGGTTCCTCGACATGGGCGGATATCCACTGTAAAAAGAGATGGATTTCACTTTCTCTATTCGTTAGTTCTGCTTTTTGATTGTGAATAGAAGCCGCTTGCTGGCTGAGCGCTTCGTACATGGACTGAACGGACATATTTACAAGCACGGTTCCAATATCCTTGATGCTAATATCCAGCTTTCTTAATAATGAGGTAACCCGAATGGCAAGTATTGCTTTCTCATCATAAATCCGCCAGCCAGAGCTGCTATCCCGCTTACTTTCAAACAATCCTTGAGCTTCCCAGTGACGCAGAGTCCGACTCGTCAGTCCGAATTGCGCAGAAAGCTTATCAATGGTAACAAATCCGCTCATAGACAACTCCCATTTCATAGTTTGATAAGGCGCCTTATGTGGATTATTTTAGCATTTAACGTTACGTCAATTGCAAGGAGAATTAATGATTGGGTATTCGAGATAATTTACATTTCTCATACAAAACATTGTCCAGTATTTAACGTCCAGCTTCTACAATCAAGATATTGGTAGAATGTACCTATTGCAATATGAGGCTTTATACGGAGGATGATATTGTTGAAAGCTAGGTCTATGCATCTAACTATGAAATGGAAGTTGATTTTGAGTTTTTCCGCCGTTGTTCTTTTCTTTTTGGGAGTAGCGTTTTATCAAAACCATAAAATCAGCCAAGTGGAGATTTCTATGGAAACGCAAAAAGCTGAGATGGAAAAACGAATTACCGTGTCAATCATTACGCAACTGCTGCAGGAAATGAATGCGGTAGAATCTTCGTTAGCGGGTTCGAGTGATTTGGAGTTCGTCCAACCCTTTAAGGACAAGCAAACAAAGCTGACTAAAGAGTTGGCGACGGTGAATTTTGCGGCAGATTCGCCGGCATTTAAAGAGTTAGAACAATTACATAGTCAGATTGGGGAATATACGGGATATTTTGACGAATTGGTAAAGACCATAGAAGACGAGCAGCTTGATCCCATGAGTGTGCTGGAACAAATCGATGAATTACATACGAAGGCTACAGCGTTGAGTGAAGTCATGCTAGTGACTAATGAAAAATTGTATACGGCAGCAGCAGAAAATGCAGAAAAAGCACAGGATTATTCTTTTGATCTGCTTAATCTAACCACCTCTATAGTTGCTTACGCAGCTGTGCTAGTGTTTATTTTCACATTAGTGATTGCGGTTATGCTCATACGTTCCTTCCTGAATCCTATTCATAAACTGCAAGTGGCTCTGCGAAAAATTGCCGAAGGAGATTTGCGTCAGCAGATTAATTCTCCTTACAACGATGAGTTGGGCAGTTTGAGTCATCATTTTGATCATATGGTAGAGCGGGTCCGGGAAATGCTTCAGCATACCCAGTCAGTAGCCTCTTCGCTGGCAACTTATTCGCATTCTTTTCAAGAATCTTCATCTATAACTGCGCATACGAATCAAGATATCGTAAGCACAATACAGGAAATCTCGGTAGGGGCAGAACAGCAGGCAGGACAATCCGAGCAGAGCGCTGGCCTAATTCAGGAGCTGGAACGTGAAGTGAATGAGATCACGGAGTATACCGAGGTTATGCTGGCTACCAGTCAAACGGCTAATCACAATACTCGTAAAGGATCTGAATCCGTCATCGCCCTCCGGGAGGTGTCTGAGCATTCGCGAGAATCTGTGAATAAAGTATATCTGGCTTTAACCAAACTGAGTGATCAATCAAAGGACATCTCGCGCATTACTAAATCCATAACAGATATTTCTAATCAGACCAATATTCTCTCACTTAACGCAGCAATTGAAGCAGCCCGGGCAGGTGCCTACGGAAAAGGGTTCGCTGTCATCGCTGATGAAGTAAGACAATTATCTGTACAGACCAAAGAGTCCTCCGTACATATCAGTCAGATTATTAGCGAGCTGCAATCCGGGATGGATGAATTCCAGCAATATATGCTGGTGACCAAAGGAAATCTTGAGGAACAGGATCATAAAGTGGCTGAAACGTTGTCCTCTTTTGAAGCGATTGATCAATCTATTGTGGAGATTAGTAAACAGATTGGGCAAATTCACGACAAAGTGGATATGACGCAGACTATGAACCGTAGACTCGCAGAGTCTGTGCATGCCGTCGCGGCCATCGCCGAGGAAACTGCGGCAGGGGTGCAAGAGGTGAACGCCTCCAGCGTACAGCAGGATCATGCTATCCGTGATATAGCCCGTCAAGCCATTGAGATTAATGAAATTTCGCAGAGTTTATTCAAAGAAATCAACATTTTTAAGATTGATTCGGATGGAGACAAAGGGATCAGCGATGAAGGTGACAGGGATACAAAGCATGCTGGCACTCCAGAAGCTGGGGACACATTAGGAGATGCATTAGGAGACGCATTAGGAGATGATACATTGGGTGCTGGCGATCCTCCAGATGATGGTGGTACACCAAATGCAGACGTTTCTAAAGAGGGATCATATCTGACAATCTCTGCTTAGCTCAGCGGGAATTGGCATTCTTAGCGTAAGGAGGAATAGAGAATAGAGTAGAGTAGTGAGTAGTGAGTAGTGAGTAGTGAGTAGTGAGTAGGGAGCAGTGAGTAAAGAGTAGTGAGCAGTGAGTAAAGAGTAGTGAGTAGTGAGTAAAGAGTAGTGAGTAGTGAGTAGTGAGTAGGGAGTAGAGTCTAGAGAGTAGAGTTTAAACATGAGAGGCTAAAGTTTAGCGCTTAGTAAGGTTCTACCTGCCGTTTTGATTTTAAGTGTATTTTATACAACTAAAAAAGTTTGTATGTAGCTTGATTAGGGTTTAGTTGTATTTAGTGCAGTTATTTCGAGGCGAAATGATGATAACGGTGGTTTGGTGGGGATATAATTGCATGAAATACAACTAAAACCAGGCGTGAGTACACATACCTGAAAATAGTTGTATAGAGTGCAATTAACTCAACGCGTAATTGTGATTTGTTGCATAAAGAAGCTGGCTCATTCGTGGGAGTGTCCACGAAAAGCCAGCTTTTTATCGTAGTAACATAGTTAGTAATTAGTCCTCGTAAGTTTGATTTAGGGTGTCAACTAACTCTGGGAGCCAGTCGCTTAGAGTGAGAAACTTGTATCCCTCCGATTGAGCTTTAGCTGTATCCATAAACCAAGATTGTGTGATCCCGAATGGAGAATTATGTGCATCCGCTGTTTCGCTTTGAATGACGGCTTGTTTTCCGGTCTCTTTTTCAATCAGCCAGATAAGGTCTTGAATGCTAACCGTACCGTCTGAGCAAGCGTTGAGAGGACCCGTCACCGTCGAGTTGCCGAGCCAATATAGAAAATCAGCGGCTTCGTCCGAACGGATAAAACAGATATTTGCATCTGGATTCGGAATCCCGATGGGCAGTTCGTTACGTACATGTTCAATATGAAAATGGAGTCTTCGTGTATAATCGTCCATTCCCAGGACAATCGGAAAGCGGACAGCGGCTACAGGGAAGTTAGCTTGTTGGATAAGGACGGCTTCCGCCAGTCTTTTCCCTTCCTGATAGGTGAAATCATTTCGTCCTCCATAACGAATCGGGTACGTTTCAGGATCGAATATCTCTTCCGTCAGCGCTTGCTCACTGAAATCATAGACAGATAAACTTGAAGTCAGTATGTAACGTGTGGTTTTGCCGTCAAAAATACGGCGCGCTTGATCCGCTTCATCAGGTGAAAAACAAATATTATCGTAAACTACATCCCAACTCGTACCACCTAATGCTTGAGCGAAGACCTCCGGTTGAGACCGATCTACCTGTATCCGGTGAACGAGATCGCCAAAAGGATCGCTTGTTTCCCCGCGCGTTAATATGGTTACTTCGTTCTTAGAATCCTCAAGCAGACGCTCGACCAAACGTTTTCCAAAAAAGCGTGTGCCGCCTAAAATAAGAATCTTCCTCATCAACCTCACTCCTTGATTGCTATTAATGGTTATTAAAACGACTGTTTATTGGTTTATATAAAGCTTCTGACTCATTGTGGATAAGCGGCAGGATCATCGAGATCCTATTGCACTCTATACAATCAATGGATGAGCAAGTGGCATTGAACTAACTTTTCACCAGAATCTATTGCAGAAAGTGCTGCAGATTCAATTTTGCGGCCAGGACGGCTGATTCTGTTGCACAATATGCAAGTCTACAGCTAGTTACTACAAACTGCCTAACCGCTAATTACACATTAAGCGAACTAATCGCAAATATATCTGTTCGTTTTTAACGTAACGAGACACTTAGCTGCCCGAAATCCAGCATAACGAAAAACTACGCCACCATACACATTCCTGGCGTGGTATAGTTCCAACTGTTTGAACTGAATCCACCAGCTTGGGAGGTCTGGAAGCCTTGCAAGCTTTGGCTCGATACCGCCATTACAGGTTCCTGGCTTTCGTCCGCAAATACAAGCTCGATCAGCTCGGCAATTTCTCCATGTTCATACGCGGCTGCAAGGCGGCTCAAGACGATCTGCATGGCTGTGTCCTGTGGTAAAGAAGGACCATCGGCCTGAAGCAGCTCTTGTCTTACGAGAGGAAGGGCTTGCCGGGCTCGGTGCAGAGCGGCTTTTATTGCCCCTTCTGTGGTATCGAGAATCTCGGCAGCTTCCATTGCAGAGTGCCCCAACACATCTCGAAGCAGGAACACCGCCTGCTGCAGCGGAGATAAATGCTCCTGTAGTGCTTGAAAAGCAGCTTCAATCTCAAATGAACCATACTCCGCAGAGGCCTCAGTGGGGGACTGATCCAGCTCCAACACTCGTGACAAGGTGGCTTTTCGCCGCATGATATCAATCCATGTGTTTCGGGCAATCCGAAAAAGCAATGCCTCAGGATTTGGGTGATTTGTAGAACTTGTATGATGAGTAGAATTTGTAGGAATCGTAGAATGCATTGCAGATTTTGCAGACGTTGCAGTCTTAGATGGCGTTACAGCCTTGGCTGACGTTGCAGTATTAGCAGACGTTGCAGCCGTACAAAACGTATAGTTCATTTGATTAGTTTGATTAGTTTGATTAGTTTCAAGTTTTTCATTAGCTTTATCATTTTCAATGGTTTCTTTATTTTGTTTAACTTCATTCATTAGACTGTTCCCATTATTTGTGCTCGTTGAGTCCGAAGGCTTCATATAACCAAGGGCCTTGACCCATGTATCCTGAGCTAAATCATCGGCATCCCACGGGGATTGTGTCAATGCAAGACAATATCGCTTCAGAGCTATCTGCAAAGACCTGGTGTTACTTTCATCCGGCGCATCTCCGGTGCTAAGCTTCTCAAGGATGATCACTCTGCATAACTCCTTTTCCAGTAAGGTGATTTCGATTACTTCTAATAATAAACGAATGAGCAGGAAATTAAGATACGCAATTTTAAAAAATAAAAATTCTCACGCCTAACGTATCCTATCCCCATGCTAATCCGTTTACAGGGTAGATTTCAAAACTCTAAAATAGATGGAGGTCGAATACGGATGGCGTACGTTCCTTATGTAGTCGAACAAACGAATCAAGGTGAAAGATCTTACGATATTTATTCGCGGCTGTTGAAGGACCGGATAGTGTTCGTAGGTGCGGAAATTGAGGATCAGCTGGCTAACAGTATTGTTGCCCAGTTATTGTTTTTATCAGCAGAAGATCCGGATAAAGATATACACATGTATATTAATTGTCCAGGTGGCTCTATCACCGCAGGCTTCAGTATTTATGACACGATGCAGCTTATTAAGCCGCCGGTGAATACCATTTGTACAGGAATGGCGGCTTCTTTTGGTTCTTTGTTGTTATTGGCTGGGGCCAAAGGGAAACGTTATGCCCTGCCGAATAGCGAGATTATGATTCATCAGCCGCATGGTGGGGCGCAGGGGCAGGCTAGTGACATTGCGATCAGTGCCAAACGTATTTTGAAGGCAAAGGAAGTGCTTGTGCAAATTACAGCGGACCGAACTGGGCAGACGGTAGAGAAGGTACTTCAAGATATGGATCGAGATTATTTCATGTCAGCCGATGAGGCGGTGGAATACGGAATTATCGATAAGGTCATCACAAATCTCTAAGACGAAGGAGTGAAGAAGGCTATGCTGGAGGTTTTGCAGGGAAAAGAGGTAACAATCTATTTTGTGGATGGCTCCAACGCTACAAAAGGAGTGCTGGAAACGGTAAGTGAAAATTTCGTCAAATATCGGACGGATTTTGAAGAGTTTTATATTCCAATCAGCTCGATCTGTTCCATCTCTCTAGATACCAAAACGCGTGAACGAGCCAAAGTAGGATTCACACAATAACATCAACAACATCATCTGTATAAAAAAGGGTTAGGAGCTCCACATCTCCTAACCCGTACTTTCCCGAATAGCCAAATAATGAGCCACATTTGCATGATGCGGCACAACGGTCTCCCCTTTAATCAGCTTGATTAAGGTTCGGGTGGCGGTCATCCCAATCTCCGTTCCAGAGTATTCAACCGAGGAAAGCTTAGGTCGAACGATAGAGGCAATGAAGCTGTTATCAAATCCGAACACGGCGACATCAGCTGGCACCCGTAGACCGTTATCGGTTAAATGATTCATGGCTCCAACTGCCATCCAATCTGTAGAGCAAAACACCGCAGTAGGTAACTCCCCGCTATCCATAATTCGGCGCATGGCGTCGCTCCCATCTTCGACGGCCATCGCACTTTCTACTACCCATTCTTTCCTTAAGGTTATGCCTGCATCCATAAGGGCTTGTAGATAGCCTTTATACCGATCCCCACCCACCGCATTATCTCCCGAGCCGCGAATCATAGCGATTTTGCGATGACCTTTTTGAATCAGATAAGTAACAGCTTCATAAGAGGCAGTTATATTGTCCAGATGAACGGAAGGAATCGTATCCACCTGCGATTGTTGCCCGACAAGCACGCAAGGTGTATTTGAGCTGCGGATGATCTCCAGATGTTCATGGTTTGGAATAGAACCCACAAATATATTTCCTTCTGTCCCCATCCGCTGGAACATCTTCAAATAATGTTGTTCACTTTCTGCACTGCCGTCCGTTAATCCGACCATAATGTCGTATCCATACAAATCCGCGAGATCGCGAATACCAACATTGAAGTCATCCAGTACAGTGTTGCTATTCTGCGGAATGATCACACCGATCAACTGTGTATTAGCTTTGTCCGTTTCAAGGCTGATGACATTCGGACGGTAGTTGGTTTGTTTAATAGCTTCCAGTACGCGTTTACGGACATCATCGTTTACTGGTTTGCTGTTATTGATTACCCTGGACACCGTAGAGATCGAAACGTTCGCCATTTGGGCTATATCTTTTATCTTTACCTTCAAGAAGATCACCATAACTTTCCATATGATTCACTTGGTGTTTCAACTCTCGCAAGCATATCACGGATAGCTTCAAGAATCCAAAAGATTGTTGTTGACCTAGGAAATAAAAGGTCCTATAATGATCGCTGTAGGAAAATTATTTCCTTGAAAAAAGCTTGTTTTGAACGATAAAGTTGAATTTTTGCTAAAAATAATAACTGAATTATTAATTCTAATGAATTTCGGGAAAATATTTTCCCGTGAAGGGTATATGAATACGAAGGAGCTGGATGCATTGAACAGAACATGGTGGAAAGAAGCCACGGCGTATCAAATTTACCCACGGAGCTTTATGGACAGCAATGGTGATGGTGTAGGCGATCTGCAGGGAGTTATTTCTAAACTTGATTATTTGCAGGAGCTTGGCATCAATGTCATTTGGATCTGTCCTATTTATAAATCCCCAAATGATGATAATGGTTACGATATTTCGGATTATCAGGATATTATGGCGGAGTTCGGCAGCATGGCCGACTTTGATCAGCTGCTGCATGAGGTTCATGCGCGAGGCATGAAGCTGATTCTGGATCTAGTGATTAATCATACTTCGGACGAACATCCATGGTTTGTTGAAGCACGTTCAAGCATGGATAATCCGAAGCGGGATTATTATATTTGGAGTGATCCTAAGGACGGGAAGGAGCCGAATAACTGGGAGAGTATTTTTAGCGGTTCGATTTGGGAGCTTGATCCTGCCACAGAGCAATATTTTATGCATGTATTTTCCAAAAGACAGCCAGACCTCAACTGGGAGAATCCTGAGGTGCGCCGTGAATTGTATAGCATGGTCAACTGGTGGCTGGACAAAGGAATCGACGGCTTCCGGGTGGATGCCATTTCACATATTAAAAAAATCACCGGACATCCCGATCTGCCGAATCCACAGAATCTTCCGTATGTTCCGTCTGGCGATGGGCACATGAACCGTGAAGGGATTCACGATTTCTTGCAGGAGCTCAAGCAGGAGACGTTTGACCGATATGACATCATGACGGTTGGCGAAGCGAGTGGTGTAAATGTTGATCAGGCGGAGTCGTGGGTGGGTGAAGAGCAAGGCAAATTTAATATGATTTTTCAATTCGAGCATTTAGCTCTTTGGAATAAGAGTGTGACAGGTGGATTGGATGTTTTGCAGCTAAAATCAGCTCTCTCCCGTTGGCAAAAAGGTCTTGAGGGCAGAGGCTGGAACGCATTGTTCATCGAAAATCACGACCAGCCGCGTTCAGTTTCTACTTGGGGAAATGATGGCCAGTATTGGAAAGAGTCAGCTAAATCGTTGGCTACGATGTATTTCCTGATGCAGGGAACACCATTTATTTATCAAGGTCAAGAAATTGGGATGACCAATGTAAGATTTGAATCAATGGATGATTACGATGATGTGGCGATGAAGAACTTGTACCGTTTGGAGACTGAAGCCGGTAAAACACATGAGGAAGTCATGGAGGTAATCTGGAAGAACGGCCGGGACAACTCTAGAACACCAATGCAATGGAGCGACTCTGAAAACGCTGGTTTCAGCAGCGGCAAGCCATGGATGAAGGTGAATCCGAATTATACGGAAATCAATGTGGAGCGGGCGAAGCAGGACCCTTATTCCATCTATCATCATTACAAAAAGCTTATCGCTCTTCGGGCTGCTAATTCCGTTACTGTTTACGGGACTTATGATCTCATTTTGCCTGAAGATGAACGTATTTATGCTTATACTCGGACGCTTGGAAATGAAAAACTGCTGGTCATGTCTAACCTGACAGCAGAGGAAGCACTGTTTGACCTTCCATTTGATTTGGAGTTTGATACTAGTGAATTGCTCTTGCATAACTATGAGGTTGATCCTGCGGAGCCGATTGAGACTGTCGCATTACGGCCTTACGAGTCCCGTGTGTATATGCTGGTTAACGCACCTGTAGAGCAAGAGGGTAGCAGTGAACTTGTACCTGCACAAGAGTTAAGTGAAGCTTCTTTTCCAGAAACCGTTTAATATATTTATTGTAATTCAAAGCGTTCGGTTATCCGGGCGCTTTTTTTTGTTGCGGTAGTGTAGGACTCTTGCACAAAATGAATGCGCTTACCTAGGCAAGTCGTATAAAAATATTATTTTTTCTATTATTTTTGTTTCCAAAATTAATAGAATACTATATTATGTTATGAATACAGATTCATATAAGTGTATATTCATTCAATTCGGGGTGAAAGTAGACAAAATTATAGGAGGTAAAAAATGTCCAAGAGAATACTATCTTTATTACTAGCTTTTACACTTATGATGTCGGGTCTGCTTCCAGCTGCATATGCAGGTGAAGTTGCAACCGAAATTAACCCGCAGGCGGTTGTTGCTCCGGTTTCTACGGAGAACACAGCTGATCCAGCGGTGCTTTCTTCAGAACAAACTACGGTAGCGACTGCTGTCTATGAACAAATAGCGGCGACAGTTTCCACAGAAGTATACAAAGCTTCTATGACGGAAGCTAGAACATTAGAATTGACTTTAGATCTTCCTGATGGGGCATCGCCTCAAGATATCATCTGGAATTTTGGCAGAACGGCGGAAGAGATGAAGCCGCTGGCAGAGTGGAAGAAATGGAATAAAGATGCGAAAGATTATTCAGGTAATCCTTTCGTAACAGTGACCTATGAGCCGATCTCAGGTTCAAAAGTAAAAGCTTTAATTCATTTTGATTTGCTGTACGGAGAGAATCTCTCACTAACGGGTATACGTGCAGAGTACGTTAAACGAGTGGGAATTTATAATCTAATCGGGACATTACCTGCTGGAGATGTGCTGGTAGAGCAGCAAGTCAAACTAAATCCATATGAAACCTATCATACATATGATGAGATTAAACCCGCGATCGATAGGATTACTGCTGAAAGCAATAATAAATATGATCGATATGTAGAGTATCAGCAAATTGGGACCTCAACTCAAGGTCGTGCCATTCATTTCTCTATTGTTGCTAAGGATAAGTCCTCAGTAGATCAATATTTGAACGAGACCTTACCGCTTATGATGAATGATCCTGAAGCCCTGCAAAAGAAAATTAACGACGGGGATCTGCAGGATTATAAGGTACCTATCTGGTTGAATAACATTCATGCCGATGAAGCCAATGGTGTCGATGTAATCATTAAGTTTTTGGATACGCTGATGACACAGCAAATTGTCACCTATGATACCACTGATGAGAATGGAAATCCGAAAAAGGTTGTTCTGAACATCGACGAAGCGCTTGACCATGTGATTTTCCTGCTTGATTATGTAGAGAATCCTGACGGTCGCGCGTTAAACACGCGTCAAACTTCAACACTGCTTGATCCAAATCGGGACAACTCTTACCAGACGCAACCTGAGACACAAGCGGTAACTGCACAAATTGCTAAGTGGACGCCGCTTACCTTTTTGGACATGCATGGATTTGTAAGTGGCTTCTTGATTGAGCCTTGCACACCACCTCATGATCCTAACATTGAATATGATCTTGTAATGCCAAGTATGCTTGAGCAAGCAAATGCCATGGGTAAGGCGGGAATTGCTAATACTAAATATGATTCCTACCATATCCCTTATGAAGAATACGAAAAAACACAACAGGATCCGAACTATAAAGGAACGAATGCAACAGGTTGGGATGATGCTTCACCAGCCTACACAGCTGTATATGCCATGCATCAAGGAGCACTTGGGCATACCATTGAAGTGCCTGAATTGAATGAAGATTCACTGGATGCCTTTTATTATGCGGCTTTGGGGGCAACCGATTATGTGATCAACAACAAGCAGGAACTGTTCCTGAATCAATTGGAAATCTTCAAACGGGGTATCCAAAATGAGAATACTAATGCTGCTGTTAAAGATTATCTAATCAATGCACAAAATGAGTCTATTGGACGTCCAGGGGTAGAGGAAAATACGAATTTCTTCCCTGAGTATTACATTCTTCCGGTTGCAAAAGATTTGCAAAAAAATGATCTGGAAACCTACAAAATGGTTCAGTACCTATTACGTAACAATGTGAAGGTAGAACGGACAACAACCAGTGTAACTGTAGATTCCGTAGTCTATCCGGCTGGAACCTATGTGGTGAATATGCATCAAGCCAAAAGAGGTTATGCGAATCTTGTCTTGTATGATGGACTAGATGTCTCGGATTTTAATGAGATGTATTCAGATACGGTACAGAATTTCTCGGCTATGCGTGGTTTTGACCGATATATTAGCCGTTCTGTAGGAGCATTCACTGGGAAGACAGAACAGGTTAGCAGTGTAACGATCCCTAGTACGAATCTGGATCAATCTCCGTTCGAGCAAAATTATGTCATTAAAAACAGCAACAATGATGCCATAAAAGCTGTGAATGAGCTGCTAGCCAATCATAAGGCAGTAACATTGCTGGAGAATGGGGGGACGGGTTACGAGAAGGGAAGCTTCCTTGTTTCCAGATCCAACCTTAGAACAGTATCGTCTAAATATCTGCTGGATATTGTTCCGTTTAGTGCTTCAGAGAACAGAACGGGTAAATTGCTTAAGGCTCCTAAGGTAGCTATTGCAGGAGCGACTGCATTTATGCTGAAGGATCTTGGATTTAACGTAACTACGGATACAGTGGCAGCAGATGTTCTAATCAATTCGGGAACGAATCTGATTGCTGCAGGTAAACCATTTATCGGTTATGGAAGAACGATGCTGAAAACTGTTAAAGGGCTTAAGGTCCTCCCTGGGCTGGACTATTCAACTCCGGTCAATAAGGATGGCAAAGAAGATGCTCATGAGGGATTGTTTAAGGCTGAGGTCTCTCAGGACAATGTAATTACAGCGCCTTATGCCGATAGCGAATACCTCTACACGGTTTCCGCGGCTTATATTACGAAAGTGCCTGAAGGCGCAGAGATCTTGGCGAAATACGGATCAGGAGCTGACTTTTTCAAAGCAGGCTGGTGGCCGAATAACGAGGCTGCACAAGACCAAATATTGGCGCTTACTTACAATACAGACAACATTCATGTGACGTTATTTGCGAATGATCTGATGAATAAATATCATCCGCAAAATCAATTCAGATTGCTTGCCAATTCAATCTATGCTGCTGCTCCAGCGGCGACCGAAGAGGATGGTATGGATAACGGGGTGAATGAACAAGAGCCAACAACACCTTCGACACCGTGGCAGCCATCTGTAACATCAACACCTGCACCGACCGTGCAGCCGTCTGCAACACCAACGCCAGCTCCAACTGTGCAGCCGTCTGCAACACCAAACCCAATAGGTTCAAACTTCACGGATCTAGGTAAGGTGGCGTGGGCAGCATCGGCGATTAAAGAGCTGGCGGCAAAAGGGATTCTGCAAGGGGTGAGCGACAATACCTTTGCTCCGCTTAAAGAGGTGACGCGTGCCGAGTTTATTACCATGATCGTGCGAGCTTTTAATCTGCTTGATGTGAAATCATCCGCTGCCTTCAGTGACGTGAAAGCTTCTGACTGGTCTTACGGATACATTGCATCCGGGGTCAAGAACGGATTGATTAACGGTGTAGGCAACGGAAAGTTTGATCCTAACCGTGCAATTACACGCGAGGAAATGGCAATCATTGTATCCAACGCACTTAAGAAATTTAAAGGCAAGTCGGTAAGTGATACAAATGCCGCTTTGGTTAACTTTAAAGATCAGGCAACAATCGCTGCTTACGGTAAAGAAGCGGTGGCATTACTAACACAGGAAGGTATTGTGCAAGGTCTGACTGCGGATACCTTCGGTCCTAAAAATATTGCCAACCGTGCTCAAGCAGCAGTGATTATCGATAGGATGTTGAAGCTTAATTAAGGTTTAGGTTCTTATAAAAAAATGCAAAAATGCCCCTCAGCTATTTGGCTGAGGGGCATTCTTTTATAGTTACTTTGCATCATCCGTAGAGGGTAAATCCGGCAGTTGTTGAATGTAGCTGTTTGACATATTTAGAAGCCGCTGAACGGCGTCAAATTGTTCTTTTGTCGAACCGCCCTCTGTTTCTGAGCCATCGATTAGATTAAAGTTGTCTCCATCGTCGTAATCGACACCAGTTAAATACATGCTTGTGTCATTAATGAAAGAGCCGGTAGGCAAAAAGTGTCTGACAGGCAGCATATTGGTCTGTTGGTTCATCAGGTCTTCTCCAAAGTGGAGCTGGTCTTTCATTGAAATCCCTAACAGGTTAGCTACAGTTGGCATAATATCGATCTGACCACCAGTTTGGCTGTACACGGCAGGTTCACCTACACCAGGGGCATGAACGATGAAAGGAACATTGAACATATCGGTATAACCATATTCGTGGCCGACCATTTCTTCCATTAACGATTTCTCGTTGCCATCAAGGGAATATAGCGATACACCCTGATGGTCACCGTAAAAGACAATGACGCTATCATCCCATAGACCACTGGACTTTAATTGATCCAGGAATTGTCCCATTGCATAATCTGCGTAATTTTGAGCTAGAATATAGTTGCCAACTAGGGTACCTTCATACCGTTTAGGCAGTGTCATTTTATTTTTTAACTCTGGCATTTTATAAGGGTGATGAGCACTCATAGAAATGACCATCGCGTAAAAAGGATCATCTTTAGCATCCATTTTGACTAATTCAGGAACAGTCTTGGCATAGAGTACCTCATCTGAAGCACCGAATGCGATATGATCGTCATCCCCATAGAACGCTTGATCATAATACTTATCAAAGTCTAGTACTTTGTATAGGGTTTTGCGGTTCCAGAATTCTACGCTATTGGTGTGAAAGGTTGCTGTGTTATATCCATTAGCTTTCATCAACTTAGGCAGGCTCGGAAGCGCCTTATCCATATAATTGGATGAAGTGGCTACCTCGTGGTGGGGAACGTACAACGAAGTATTCACTACAAATTCAGCATCCGAAGTTGTTCCTTGCCCGGCATTAGTATAGAAGTTATTGAAATAATGTTCGCTTTTCAAAAGCTTATTTAGATTGGGTGTTACTTCCTGCCCGTCAATGCTCAGGTTCAGCAAAAAGTTCTGAAAAGATTCCATTTGTACCACGATTAGATTTTTACCTTGAGCTGCCGCCCAGTACTTCGGTGAGACAGGCTCTGTAATCCCTTTGGTCTTGTTAATGGATTGTTGCGTGATTTCTTTGTTGTCGATTATTTCTTCTGTTTCCCTTGTATCGGCAAAAATAGTATAAACCTCGTAATTAAGAATCCCCATACTCTCCGCTTTTTTGTTCTCGTTCATACTGGCATGATTTGGCCAAACATTAAAGACACAGACCGCCAAAGAAACACTGATGATTCCAAACAAAGCAGTCCGGTTCATGCGGCGGTTCATACCTCTTTCTTTCCAGATCGCAATATATTTCGGACGGAACATAAAAAACATGAAAACTACAATATCCACAAAAATGAACAAGTAGTAAGGGTCCAGCAATGAGTATGTGCTTTCTCCCACCTTAGTTACTTTATCTGCTTGTTCCAAGGCATGATAAGTAGCAATTACACCGTAATATTTGTAATACATTAGCACGGCAAAATATATGACTGAAATCAATAGATTGGCTATCATGTAATACAGAAATTTTCGTTTGGAAGCCATCCATTCTATGAGTCCAAATACGATAAAGAAAAATGGGATCTCTGTCAGCAGCATGCTCCAGTTAGGACCGTCGCT
Source organism: Paenibacillus sp. FSL H7-0716 (assembly GCF_038002705.1). Lineage (NCBI taxonomy): Bacteria > Bacillati > Bacillota > Bacilli > Caryophanales > Paenibacillaceae > Paenibacillus > Paenibacillus sp. FSL H7-0716. The sequence goes on along the minus strand of NZ_JBBODA010000016.1, from coordinate 25,013 downwards.
AAAAACTACGAACCAGGCCACTGCGCATTTTAGCAGCAGGACGAAGCTAAAGACTAGGAAGGGTTTGTTTTTTATATCAAAATCTTTTTTCACTCGTTATCATCCTCTCTGATGCAATTACACCAAGGTCCTGCATATACCTGTATTTCATGGAAATCCGTTGCAATATGCCGAAGCTTATTATGCTCTTGAAGTTAACAAGTGTCAAAAGGTGGACGAGAGCCCTAGAGCGAAGCAACAGGCGATTTATGCCGCATAAGCAGGTAAAATCAACGCCAAACCCAAACTACAGGGTCCTATGCGTATAAAATGATTTTAATAATTTCCAGTATCCCGCAACTTTGTATAATATTCCTCAGTCTAAATATAGAGGAGTGATTAGAGAGGCGGGAATCAGATGACTAAGCGGCAGTTTTTAACGATGGTAACGATTTGTTTTTTTGTACTCTTAAACTCTGGTTGTAATCAAGGGGAGAACTCCATAGGTGTGGAACCTACTGCCTCTATAGCTTCAACGTCTGTACCACAGGTAACGCCAACATCTGCTCAAGTAACTATGATTCCCGAAGACTTTTTGCAAACACTGGATTATAAAGTTCAGAGCCATCCGGAGGCATTTGCAGTTGAGGTACCGCGGAACTGGGAAGATAAGCTAGGGGAGTATCCAGCGGGACTTTACTGGCAATTAGCGAATGAGTTCTCTAAAGATGCAGGATTGGATTTGACACTGCTGAAGGGGACCACGGTAGAGGTACAGCGGTATTCTTTAGTCGAAGGTTTACCAGGTTCTGGCGAACAAAAAGAATTTTCTTATCCCTCGAATCTTGTTTTGCTTGTGCAATCAGGGAATACCGTTGGTGCGTGGCTGGAATTTAATATTCAAAGTATCGGCCCGTCTATTAAGAAGCGTAGCTTGACCGACATTACAGGACTTACATTTGAGGAGTGGACGGAGAGAGAAGGTTTGTTTGCTGAGGAAGGTGAGAATGGTGACTTAGCCTCATTAGACCATTTCGAGCTGCTGGATGCTTTTTTTCAGGCTATTCAGGACGGTAAACATACCCGTGCCCGCGCATGTTTGAATCCTAATGCCTTACTCACTGCATTGACGGTTAACCGTCAAGCGCATCAACTCTATAACCCGGGTTTTGGTGGTGAAAATGCGCTCAGTGAAAGTATTGTTGAGGCTAAGCCTACCTCTTATAAAGTGATGGATTATGATACTGGCTCAGAAATTAAAGACATCGGCGATCGCACAACGTTAAATATTGTGGTCGATCTGTATATGAAATCACTAAATCCTGTCTTTAATACCCCAGATGGTCGGGAAACTCGCTTTGCAGTGTTGACCAAACACGCTAACGGCTGGAAGATTGGAGGTTTTGGGACGGGACCGTGAGTTGTTGCGTTATCTATTTTTTTAATAAAAAGGAGTGATCTCAAGTGTTTAAACAAAGCTTGATGTCAAAAGTGCAGGTAAGTCGGATTTGTAGAGTTGTTGTTGGGACTGTTCTTTGCCTGACTATGGTCTCACCTTTAGTGGCAGCAGCAGATAATGTGAATTCAATTGAAGAAAAGAAATTATTGTCTGGCATCACCCAACTGGACGCTGGTGACAGAAGTGCGTATGCCGTCACTGCGGATGGAACAGCCTGGGCGTGGGGTGGTGGGTATGGCTCTATTGGTAATGGGGCGACCACACCAGCGTATACTCCTGTCAAAATGCATATCGATCATGTAAAGCAAATCTCAGGTGGTTATCGCCATAACTTGATGTTGAAGGACGATGGAACAGTGTGGGCGGTAGGGGGGAACGAGCATGGACAACTTGGCATTGGAACACAGTCCTCTAAGATTCTTGTAGAGCCTGTTCAAGTGCAAGGGCTAGCAGATGTGAAAGCTGTTTCTGCGGGGGGCACCTTTAGCTTAGCTCTTCTTAAAGATGGAACGGTCTGGGCGTGGGGAGGCAATGAACAAGGAGAACTCGGTGACGATTCGCGGAAAAACAAGCTAGCCCCGGTGCAGGTGAAGGGACTACCCTCCGTCCTGTCTATAGCAGCGGGATCGAATAATTCAGTGGCTCTTGGTAACGGCGGAGAGGTATGGGTGTGGGGATCACAGCAACCGCTGGGAACTCAGAAGGGCGTAATCTTAAAGCCTACGCTTATTAAAGGAAGCGGAGAATATAGAGCGGTTGATATGGATGGAGCCTATGGACTTTATGGGGCGGCATTGAGATGGGATGGTACAGTATGGATTTGGAATAATTACATAGATCCATATCTGGGAGAAGCTCTAAAGCCTGTTCAGGTTCCAGGACTTACAGACGTCATTTCGCTGACAACAGATTCCGCAGTGAAGGCGGATGGGACCGTGTGGCAGTGGACGGTTGGCGATAAGAACAAGATTAATGTTACACAGTCTAAGGGTATTCAGAATGCAGTTTCCATTTCTAAAGGGAGCAGAAATCATTATGTACTCTTAAAAGATGGTCATGTCCTTGCCTGGGGAGCAAATGAATTTGGACAGACGGGTCTGGGGGTCAGAGAGATCGAGGTGAGTACGCCTCAGCTCGTGAAGAAATCTATTCAAGTATTGTTGAATGGGAATGAAATGGAACTGACGATGCCGCCGTTACTAATTAATAATTCGACATATGTTCCTTTAAGAGGAGTCTTCGAGCAGATGGGAGTTAATGTTCGTTGGGATGTTCCATCGAGAGCTGTGGTTGCTGTGAAAGGATCTACAACTCTGATCTTGAATTCGGTAACTGGACAAACGACTGTTAATGGAAAGGTAATAGAGACAGATCAAAAACCGGTCTTCATTAATGATAGCGTTTATGTCCCCCTCAGATTGATAAGCGAAATGTTGGGGGCGCAGGTAGAATGGGATGCAGATGCTTATGCCGTTCGAATAAATTCCAATAAATAAGTTGACTATTTATTAGAAGCTTTAGGCTGAACTCTCCTTCAGGGAAGCTCAGCTTTTTTTGCGTGGAAGGCAGTACGCGATTTTGAAGAATGTAAGCGGGAATCTTTTCGAGGATTATTTATACGGATGATGATGAATATTGGAAAAATGGGACAACTTATAATTATCCCAATGAACGTTCAATTAGGGTCGCGAAACGGTTGGGCATAGCAACAACGATTACTATTGGAACAAAAACGGGTAAGAGTATATATTACGGCCTTTTGTATTTGCTGCAGTACTGTTAATTGGAATGGTGGAAACCGAACGTTTTTAGGCGGAGTTGAAAGGGTGGTGAGTTTTTTCATTGATTTTAAAATAAATCGTATGAAGTATAACCCTCTTGTGATAGAATAATCTAGTTGCCCTAGTTTCTGAAAATCCACTCTGTTCCAGCAAAACACCTGATCTATACACGTGGATAATCGAGGAAATATGAGCATTTAAGAGTATTAACAAGATTTCTTAGAGATTTTACACAAAACACATCATTTTTTGTCGGTTTTTATTGATTTATTCAAAAATATTATGTATAATCAGCCTTGTTGATTTTGCAAATGGAATTTTAGGAGGTTTTTATTTTGGGAAAAGCGTTAATTATTGGCGCTGGCGGCGTAGCAAGTGTTGTTGTTCATAAATGCTGCCAGAACCCGGATGTATTTGAAGAGATCTGCATTGCTAGCAGAACTGTCGCGAAATGTGACGCTCTGAAAGATAAATTAGCCGGAGGCCGCACGAAGATTTCTACTGCTCAGCTCGATGCAGATAACACGGACGAAGTCATTGAACTGATCAAGAGCTTTGAGCCGGATGTCGTTATTAATGTCGCTCTCCCATATCAGGACCTGACGATCATGGATGCGTGCCTGGCAACAGGAGTGCACTATGTGGATACTGCCAATTATGAACCACAAGATACAGCGAAATTCGAATATTCCTGGCAGTGGGCTTACAAAGAAAGATTTGAGAAAGCTGGCCTTACCGCTTTGCTCGGCAGTGGATTTGATCCAGGTGTAACTGGCGTATTCACGGCTTACGCGCAAAAGCATTATTTTGACGAGATCCATACTATTGATATTGTTGACGCCAACGCAGGTGATCATGGATATCCATTCGCTACAAACTTTAATCCTGAAATCAATATTCGTGAAATTACAGCTAATGGCCGTTATTTCGAGAATGGCGAGTGGATTGAAACTGCACCACTTTCTGAGAAGAAAGTTTACGATCTTCCGGAAATTGGACCTAAAGATATTTATCTTTTGTACCATGAAGAGCTGGAATCCTTGGCTGTTAACATCAAGGGCGTGAAAAAGATCCGTTTCTGGATGACTTTCTCGCAGAACTATCTGACTCACTTGAAAGTGCTTGAAAATGTGGGTATGACTTCTATCGAGCCTATCATGTACGAAGGTAAAGAGATCGTTCCTTTGCAATTCTTGAAGGCAATGCTGCCTGACCCAGCTTCCCTGGGACCAAGAACAAAAGGTAAAACTAACATTGGATGTATCATCCAAGGTACTAAAGATGGTAAGCCAAAAACTTATTATGTATACAACGTTTGCGATCATGAAGAATGTTATGCAGAGGTTGGCTCCCAAGCCATTTCCTATACTACAGGCGTTCCTGCAATGATCGGAGCAATGTTAATTATAAAAGGAATCTGGAAGAAACCAGGCGTTTACAACGTAGAAGAGTTCGATCCAGATCCATTCATGGAAGCTTTGAATAAACATGGTCTGCCTTGGCAAGAAGATTTCTCGCCAACGCTGCTAGACTAAGGCGCGATTGATGGATATTGATATCAGCGTTGTCCCGTCACCATGTTACCTTGTAGATGAAAGATTGCTTACCCGCAATCTTGAGATTATGAATTCTGTACAAGAACGTACAGGAGCTAAGATTTTGCTCGCCCAAAAAGGCTTCTCTATGCATTCCTTGTATCCGCTAGTTGGCAAGTACTTGCATGGCGTAACTTCCAGCTCCTTATTCGAAGCCAGATTGGGCTATGAAAAAATGGGCAAAGAGGTTCATGTCTACGCACCAGCTTATGTGGACAGTGAATTCGATGAGCTTCTTGAATACTCCGATCACATTGTGTTCAATTCTTTTGACCAGTGGAATCGATTCAAGGATCGTGTGAAAAATGCACCGAAGCACATCAGCTGCGGTATTCGAGTGAATCCGGAGTATTCCGAGATCGAAGTTCCGCTGTATGATCCATGCTACAATTATTCCAGAATGGGAGTAACTCTCCCTAACTTTAGACCTGAAGAGCTTGAGGGAATTGATGGATTACACTTCCATACCATGTGCGAACAAAATTCAGACACACTGGAGCGTACGCTCAAAGTAGTCGAAGAGAAGTTCGGACCTTATCTCAAAGGGATGAAATGGCTTAATTTTGGTGGCGGTCATCATATTACACGTCCCGATTATGATCTGGAGACCCTTGTCCGCTGCATTTTGCATATGAAAGAGACTTACGGTGTGGAAATCTATCTGGAGCCAGGTGAGGCCGTTGCGCTTAATACTGGATATTTGGTAGCTACCGTTCTGGATGTTATGCATAACGGTATGGACATTGCGATTCTTGATACTTCGGCTGAATGCCACATGCCAGATGTACTGGCTATGCCATACCGTCCGAACATTATCGATGCTGGACAACCTGGGGAATATCCTTATACTTACAGATTAGGTGGAATGACTTGCCTAGCCGGAGATGTTATTGGAGATTATTCCTTCAAGGAGCCTTTGAAATACGGCGATAGACTCGTATTCCTAGATATGGCGCATTATTCTATGGTGAAGAACCATATGTTTAACGGCGTGAATCTGCCAGCTATCGTCAGCTACAATGACGAAGAGGGAATTAAAGTAATCAAACAGTTCGCTTTCGAAGATTTCAGCGGACGTTTATCTTAATAGAATGATCTAAAAAGGTGTCCCTTCAGGGACACCTTTTTTTGCTATGGTTCCAGTCCTTTGAATGCACAATTACATCTAGGAAAAGAGAAGTGATGCTAAAGGACCGTATAGCAGCTATTGGTGTTTATTAGCTTATTTAGCTAAGGTTATGGACTGTATAGCTCTTATTGGCCGGATAGTGACTATTATTAAGGTGCATTTGGTAGAATAGCTGCAACTGAGTCCAATTGTATGCTGAAACAGCCGATTTTTCGGAAATAGAGTCTCCTCGGTCCGATTCATGCTCGTGGGGAGAAGATAGATATCGAACCGTTTTATCATAGGGATCCTTCTCTTGATATTGGGTTTATCTTACAGTTGGATACTTGTATTACTGGAAAAGTTTCTTCATAATTAGCCGCTCACAAGTAAGGTCTCATGTGATACAATAATTTAGTCTGTTTTTAAAAATAGTTATTGAAGGGTCCGTATCTGAGGAGGAAGTCAGCATCAATGAAACATGCACCGTTTATTGCAGTGGAAGGCCCGATCGGGGCTGGAAAAACAACATTAGCTTCGATGCTTGCAGAGGAATTAAACTTACCGATTATTAAGGAGATTGTGGATGAAAATCCGTTTCTGGCTAAATTTTATCAGAACATGGATGACTGGAGCTTTCAACTGGAGATGTTTTTTCTCTGTAATCGGTACAAGCAGCTTGAAGATACAGTAACTCAATACATAGATAAAGGTAAACCGGTGATTTCGGATTATCATATTTATAAGAACCTTATCTTTGGGGAACGAACGCTGAAGGGAACGAAACGAGAAAAGTATCGACAAATCTATCATGTGCTGACGGATGACCTGCCGAAGCCAAATATTATTCTCTATATAAAAGCGGATCTCGACACCTTGTTAAAAAGAATCGCCAAACGCGGACGCCCTTTTGAAGGGGATATGGATACTGCGTATTTGCAGCAATTGATAGAAGATTATGATGATGCGATGGCCTCTTTAGCGATTCAAGAGCCGTCTACCGTTATTATTACCATAGATGGAAATGCAGTCGATTTCGTGGAGAACTCCGAACACTTCGTCGAAATTGCCTCTCACCTAAAGGAGCTAATGAAATGAATCCATATAACATCCCAGATAACGCCATAATTACTGTGGCAGGAACCGTGGGGGTGGGAAAATCCACTTTAACAGGTGCTTTGGCTAAAAGGTTGAATTTTCAAACCTCGCTGGAGCAAGTTGATCATAATCCTTATCTTGAAAAGTTCTATCATGATTTTGAGAGATGGAGTTTTCATCTGCAGATTTATTTCCTAGCCGAACGTTTTAAAGAACAGAAGAAAATGTTTGAAATGGGCGGTGGTTTTGTTCAAGATCGCTCGATTTATGAAGACACTGGTATTTTTGCTAAAATGCATGCGGATCAAGGCACGATGTCCAAGACAGACTATGAAACCTATACAAGCTTGTATGAAGCTATGGTTATGACACCTTATTTCCCGCACCCTGATGTGCTGATTTATATTGAAGGCAGTCTTCCTTCTATTTTAGCGCGAATTAATGAACGTGGCCGTGAAATGGAAATTCAAACGGACGTGTCCTACTGGGAACATATGCATGGCAGATATTCGAAATGGATCAATGAGTTTACAGCTTGCCCAGTGCTCCGACTGAACATTGATGATTATGATGTAAATGATTCGGCATCAATGGCGGATATTCTTACGAAGGTAGGCAATACCATCTGTAAGCCTGTTGATACAATATAATAGTTGATGATTAGCAGCTCCCGTGGTTTGGGGGTTGTTTTTTTTATGTGCTCATAAAAAAGACCCAAATCTATGATTTGGGCCTAATAGGGAAGTGTCAGTTGTCCTAATCATAAAATACGAAAAGTAAATAAAAATGGTGTGGACATTGTAATGTACTTAAGGGCCACCTCCTACTTTATTAGCCCTTTTTTATGAAAATAGGTTCCAGTCTAATAGAAACTAGTTATTGGTCCATGTCTAAAATTAGTAAGATGCGTACACTGAACTATATTTATAGGGAGGTGTACGCATTGAGTTGTCCAGACGATAAAAAGTGTCATAAGAAAAAAGTCGCCACTGTATTTCCTTCGAAAAGAAAAAGAAAAGATCATCGTCGAAAAGTTATTAAGAAGATTGTAAAAGTCACTTGTCCTCCACCAGAAGTGAATGTAACTACTCCGACAGTCGTTGGTGCTACAGGACCACAAGGGCCGCAAGGAGCACAAGGACTCCAAGGAATACAAGGGACGCAAGGCGTTCCCGGAGCTCAAGGAGCACGAGGACTCCAAGGAGCTGAAGGACCTCCAGGACCCGCCGGCGGACCTCCGGGACCCCAAGGACCTCAAGGTGAACCTGGGCCAGCGGGAGCTATTGGTCCACAGGGTGTAGCGGGACCCGTTGGTCCTCAGGGTGCACAAGGTGTGCCGGGTGCCCAAGGAGTTGTAGGTCCTCAGGGATCGCAAGGTTTACCGGGTCCTGCAGGAGCTATAGGACCCCAAGGTTTTGTAGGAGCAACCGGAGCGCCGGGAGCGCCGGGAGCGCCGGGAGCGCCGGGAGCACCAGGAGCACCGGGAGCAACCGGAGCAACAGGAGCACCGGGAGCACCAGGAGCACCGGGAGCAGCAGGAGCGCCGGGGGCAGCAGGAGCCGCGGGAGCAACCGGAGCACCGGGAGCAGCAGGAGCGCCGGGGGCAGCAGGAGCCGCGGGCGCAACCGGAGCACCGGGAGCAGCAGGAGCAACGGGGGCGACCGGAGCAACAGGAGGCGTATTAGGTTTTGCTGATTTTTTTGCCCTAATGCCTCCTGATAATGCAGCAACTGTAGCACCGGGCACAGACGTAAGTTTTCCTCAAAACGGACCTACCAGCGGGACGACAATTGCACGAACAGGTCCTAGTTCTTTTAATTTAGCGGCAATAGGGACTTATCAGGTGTTGTTTCAGGTTAGTGTAACCGAAGCGGGACAACTAATCTTGACTCTTAATGGTGCGGATCTCGCCTATACCGTAGTTGGACGCGCAACAGGTACATCACAAATCGTAGAAATGGCTATAGTGCAAACAACGGTCATTAACACCATCCTGACCGTTCGGAATCCTGCCGGTAACTCTACTGCACTTACTATTACTCCTCTCGCTGGAGGAACAAGATCTGTTTCAGCGCATCTCGTTATTACACAATTAGCGTAACTAGGTGTATTTCGTATAAAATATTGTAAAGAGGAGGACGAACGAAGGTCCTCCTCTTTATTCAGAGTATTTACTATTAATATTCTATTGTTTTTCTATCGTCTAACGACTTGGAATTAATCATCTATTTATGTGAATTCTTTTGATTCTATCTTAAGATGCCATATCGGTTTCCTCATGATACAATAAAAGATAAGTTTATAAGGATGAGGTGACTTTAGTTGAAGTATGATTTCGATCGCGTAATTGACCGCCGTAATACTAGCTCTTACAAATGGGACCAATCCGAGAAGTTGTTTGGTGAGAAGGATATTATGCCGCTTTGGGTGGCAGACATGGATTTTGAAAGTCCTCCCGCAGTGAAGGAAGCCATTCTGCGCCGCGCAGAACAAGGAGTTTACGGTTACAGTGTACCTAGTGATACTTATAAAGAAGCCATCACGTCATGGTTTAAAAGACGGCATGATTGGCAGATCAAACCGGAGTGGATTTCAGATTCTCCCGGAATTGTAACTTCCTTAAGCCTCTCTGTTGAACTGTTTACTGAGCCTGGGGACGAGGTAATTTTACAATCGCCAGTTTATTATCCCTTTTATGATGTCATACAGATGAATGACCGGAAGGTTGCCAAGAATCCGCTTATCGTCCGTAATGGGCGCTTTGAGATGGATTATGAGCAGTTGGAAGGGCTGATGTTGGGTGGAGCGAAGCTGCTGCTGTTATGCAGTCCGCATAATCCAGGCGGTAGAGTATGGGAGAGAGAAGAGCTGTTGAAGCTCGGTGAACTGTGCTTGCGTCACGGAGTGACAGTTATCTCTGATGAGATCCATTGCGATTTGGCGCTTCCAGGGTATGAGCATATTCCTTTTGCATCCTTGTCTGAGGAAATTGCCAATATTACGTTAACCACACTTGCTGCGACCAAAACCTTCAATCTTCCGGGGCTTCAATCCTCTTTTATCGTGTCCTCGAATCCGGAATTGAAACGCAAATTTGATCAAAAAATGAAAGCCTTGAGCTTACATATGGCTAGTTTCTTCGCGCAAGGAGCGGTACAAGCCGCTTACAACGACGGAGAAGAATGGCTGGATGAGCTGTTACAATATGTATCAGATAATGTGGACTATACGGTCAGCTATTTGGCGGAGCATTTACCACAGGTTCATGTGATGCAGCCGCAAGGAACCTACCTGCTCTGGGTGGATTGCCGCGAACTGAATTTGGAAATAGACGGTCTGAAGCAGCTGATGTACAAAGAGGCTAAAGTTGCGTTTAATGAAGGTTCTGTTTTTGGAACAGAGGGCAAAGGCCATCTGCGGATTAATCTGGCTTGTCCGAGATCCACGTTAGTTGAGGCATTGGAACGCTTTTGCAAGGCAGCAGCAGCTTATACAACGAAATAAACGGTGATTACTGAAGCTTGATGATTCCGCTAATGGGATCGTTAAGCTTCTTTATTTTGCAATAGGGTAAAAAGAATAATAAAATGGAGTCCATTACGATAAGCAGGAGGACTGCAAATGAAATGGGTAGCTCAGCTTCCGTATTATAAAATACAACGAGAAATCAGGGATGGAGAACAACGAAGTGTTGCTTCCAATCGGCTAATGTATCTGTATCAAGATAGAATTGTGACTCGTCATCGGGAATTCCCGCTTAAAGATATTTTCGATATGTCTTATCGCTCAATGGGGGATATGGGCGGTATGTTCTATCTCCACACGAGTAAGGGCGTGTATGCTTATTTGATAGAGTGCGATCCTGAGCGGTTTATTGAAGCCTTTAAAGAACAGGAATTGAATAAAAATTGAGCGACCCTCGTTGGCCGTGATATGATAGTTTTTATGAAAAAACATAATGGGAGAGAACATAAATGAGCAAAACACGAATTATTATTGATGCAGATACAGGTATTGACGATGCACTGGCGATTCTATATGCCTTACGCGCTCCAAACGTAATTGTAGAAGGGATTACAACCGTTTTTGGGAATATTGATGTCGAAAAGGCGGCGGACAATTCACTGCGGCTAATTGAGCTTGCTAAGCCCGGTTATGAGATTCCTGTAGCGATAGGAGCATCCAAGGCACTTGTTCGTGAGCACTCAGGCTACGCCACTCATGTGCATGGTGAGAACGGTATTGGCAATGTGGAAATTGCTCCATCCAGCCAGCGTCCCATTAGCGAAACTGCATCTGAGTTTATTGTTCGGATGGCTAATGATAATCCCGGAGAGATTGTATTAGTCACACTGGCACATCTAACCAACCTTTCTATGGCGCTTGATATGGACCCTGGTATTAAGAATACTTTGAAAAAAGTAGTGGTGATGGGCGGTACGATCTTCAATCCCGGCAATAGAACACCGGTTGCGGAAGCGAATATTGCCGGGGATCCGGAAGCTGCTGATCATGTATTTACATCTGGGCTTCCTATTATGATGGTGGGTCTAGACGTTACGCTTAAGACGCGGATTACACAAGAGCATATCGATTTATTAAACCGTTTTGGACGTGAAGAAAATAAAGCGATCATTTCGTTTATGGAACAATCGCTTACTCATTATTTTAATTTCTATCGTGAAGCGAACTTTTTGATCAACAGCGCACCGCTGCATGATCCACTCGCACTTATGGTTGCGCTGCAACCAGATCTAGTAACCTACAAAGAGATGAATGTTCGTGTGGAACACAAAGGTGAGTTTACATCGGGAATGGTCGTAGCGGACTTGCGGGCTCAGCCAAAAGTGGGTAAACCCATACAAGTTGCAGTGGATGTAGATGTTGAACGAGCAGTGGGAACCTTTTTGAGCGTGTTTATGTAATTTTGCCGACCTCTTCTAATATGAAAAATAATTTCGAAGCTCATAGATGACAATCTATTAATTTTACAATTGGATAATCTTTGGTAAAATGGTAGAGGACATATAAGAGTTTACAAGATTAGACTGCATATCATAGAAGAGGGAGACTTAACATTCATGAATAAGCGAATCGGTAAATTAGTATTATGTATGGCTATTTCGCTAGGAGGCACCACAGCATTATTTCAAAATACCACACAGGCAGCCACAGCTGGTGGAGTTAGTATTGTGTTGGATGGTTATCCACTACCCTTTCCAGTAGAACCTGTTGTGATGAGCGGAACAACGATGGTGCCATTCCGAGCTATATCTGAAGCTTTGGGAATTAATGTCGAGTGGAATCAAGCGCAGAAGAAAATTACGGCTACCAAAACAGATACTGCAGGGACCAAAGTGGTAACTCTGACCCTTGGCAGCAAAGATGCAGGAGTTAACGGCACGGTTGTGAAGTTAGGAGTTGCTCCACAGACGATCCGGGATACAACGATGATTCCCCTTAGCTTCTTCGGCCAGCAGTTTGGTGCGGGTGTAGCTTGGAATCAATCCACGAAGATCGTATCTATTACTTCGCCGAAGACTGAGCTGTACACTCTTGGTTTCTATGCTCTGAGTTCTTATAGTGAGATTTCCTTACTTCCTAATTTTGATGCTGTGGCCTTTGGTTGGAGTGGGATTGATAAAAGCGGGCAATTCACCACTACGGGTACTGATTTCAAATGGCCTCAAGCGGCTGGTGACGTAACACCAGAATCGATTGTCACGAATGCAGCGGCAGGCGGAACAGCTCCTTATCTGATGGTCTTCTCTGGAGATACTGCATCAGAGTTAACTAAGAACCTGGAAGATAAGCAGCTTCAGGAACAGACGATTACTGGAATCGTAGATCTTGCAACGCAAAAAGGATTCCAAGGCATTACCTTGGATCTGGAGGGCCTAGGTTTAACAGGTGATAAGGCGAAGGTGCAAGCGGATTACAATGCTTTTGTGAAAAACCTATCTCAAAAAGCACATGCAGCAGGACTTAAACTTACCGTTATTCTTCATCCATTAAATAGTTCTTATAAAGGTTATGATTACAAAACTTTAGGAACACTTGCAGATGATTTGGTCATTATGGCGTACGATTATTTACAAGAGAAAAAAGTTCCAGAGCCGATGAGTTTAGTTGATGAAGGCATCCGGCTTGCGCTTCAGCAAGTGAGTAAGGATAAGCTGATCCTCGGGATCTCTGTATATAGCGAAAACGAATCTTCAGTGAATTCGAAGGTAGGACTTGCTAAACGATATGGTCTTAAAGGAATTGCAATCTGGCGTTTAGGTCTGATCGGACAGCCTGTCTGGAACGAGATGGGGAAGTCAGTAGAGCTGTAAGTGGAATTTGTATTGACAGGGAATATTTGTTAACTATATACTAGGTCAAAATACAATACGGAATAAACGTAATGATTGGGAGTATTAAGGAATAACTACTGCCCAGAGAGCTGCCGGTTGGTGCAAGACAGCGTAGTTAGGTTCCCCAACTCACCCATGAACGGTAAGATCGAACCTCAGTAGATCTTAACGGCTAACCCTCCGTAATCGGGTTCTAAGATTCGTTGTTTACTATGAGCAATAAGCAACGATCAAAAAGAGTGGTACCGCGAAGGTTAAACCTATCGCCTCTTTGGAGGCGATAGGTTTTTTCTGTTCTCTACAGAAAAAATACAATTGAAGTGGGTGTTTTGGTTATGGGCAATATTATTGATTATTATTCCAAATTTGATGAGTGGGGAAGATTGGATAGGGAGCCGCTGGAGTTCATCATTAATCTGCATTATATAAAACAGTATTTAACTACCGCACAATCTATACTGGATAATGGTGCTGGACCCGGTAAATATGCCATGGAGCTGGCGAAGCTGGGCTATAACGTAACGTTATCGGATCTTACCCCTAAGTTAGTTGAAATAGCTAAGCAGAAGGTTAATGAATTAGGATTAACTGAGCAATTTAAGGGTTTTCATGTGCTGAATGCAACTAGTTTAGAGGGAATATCAGACGAGAGCTTTGATGCTTCTCTGATGTTAGGCCCTTTATATCATTTGCAAGAAGAAGAGGATCGGATTTTAGCAGTTAAGGAATTGTTACGTGTGACAAAGAAGAACGGCATCGTATTTGTAGCCTTTCAAAGTCGAATGAGAATGACTCTTACATCCTTACAGTTCCCACAACACTGGAAGCCTAATGACAACATGGATTCAATTAAAGAGTTTTATGATAGCGGGATTTTTAATCATAAAGATGAAGGTAGGTTTACGGGAGCTTATTACTTCAATATTGAGGACATAAAATCTTTCATGGAGGAGAATGGATTTCAAACCATTGATTTAATTGGTTCTTCTAGCCTCGGAGCATTACTGACAAATGAGCAGAAACAATACTGGACAGACCGGGGTGAGCATGAGGAGCTCTTAGAATTTCTCATTAATGCAGCAAAGGATCCATCCATTTTGGGGATTTCATCTCATCTGTTGTATATAGGGCGTAGAAAATAAAAAAAAAACATTTTATCATCAGGGGATTGAGGTAGGTCTAGTGAACAATGATTACAGGGTGCGTATTCAGACTGTTCTTCATTTTATCGAGGACAACTTAGATCAAGAAATAAATCTGGAAACGTTAGCTGAAGTTTCTAATTTTTCTAAGTATCATTTCTCTAGAGTTTTTTCTGCAATAACAAATAAAACACCGATGACCTATCTGACGGAAAGACGCCTACATCACGCGGTAACCTATCTTGAGACAACAAATAGAACGATGCTGGATATCTCAATTCTATGCGGTTTTAGTTCCATCTCAAGTTTTAATTCATCCTTTAGGAAACTGTTTAAGACAACCCCAAGCGAGATGAAAAGGTCAATGCAAGAACATAGCAATTATCAGTTAATGTCCAGCAATAATCAGGAAGAATTGTCTCCTTCTAAAAATTATGATGTGAGTATCAACATCAATAATTTTTTAAGGAGAGTATGGGAAATGAACATTGAGGTAAAAGAACTTCCAAGTTATCAAGTGGCATATGTAAGGCATGTTGGCAGCTATCTTGAAACGTATAAGGCATGGGAAACACTCAGCAAGTGGGTTGAGAAAAATGATTTACCGTCAACAGAATACTTCATTGGTATTTCTTTAGATGATCCCAGCGTGACTGACGAATACTCTTGTAGATATGATGCCTGCATAACCATTCCAGAAGAGTTTGTTAAAGAGGGTGATTCGAACGTAGAGTTTAAAACTTTATCTGGTGGTCTTTATGCCTTATATCCGTTTTATGATACGATCGACAAATTGGCCATTGCCTATCAAAGTGTGTACGGTCAATGGCTACCTAACAGTGATTATGAACCGGATGATCGGCATGCGCTCGAATTTTGTATGAATGATCCATATACAGACCCAGCAGGTAAAGCAAAAGTTGATCTTTATATCCCTATAAAAAGTGTCGGTGGACATCACCAGTTTGAAGATAACCTGTAATATACATGCCTGAATGCGTATCTGTTTATCCATCACTCCACGAGGCTTTCGGACTCGGATGACGTTATTTGTATGTTATCAGCTATCAAAACATGATTTCGGACTCCGCTGACGCTATTCATTGGCAAAAGGCTCATATTGGGCGTTTTTCCGGTCAATAAGTGCACTGGAGTCCGTTGTCATTCTTAAAATAGGATAATTTTAGGTTTAGGATCAGCTGAGTCCGTTACAGATTACTATGCGTATCTGAAAGTGATTACGCATGCGCTTCCGACTAATTCGTTAATCAAACCGTACACTCGAATGTTATAAAACTCACATTAACCTAAGCCATAAACCTATATAATCTCTAAGGTTGAACTTTTGAACGAAATTCATTATTTTTCAGGAGGACTTTAGAGTATGAGATATAAAGCATTAGAGCTCGACAAACCGCTTACTTATGAGTTGGAAGGGTTAGAAATAGGGGTAACTTCGAACTGTAATTTCCGCTGTGATTATTGCTGTGCATATAATAGAAATGATGGACAAAGCATCAAAGCCAAAGAGGTCATCCGCATTCTGGACGAACTTCCAGGCCTTAAAAGAGTACGCTTATCAGGTGGAGAAGTGACGCTGAAGTTCGATGACTGTGTGGAAATTGTAACCTACTGCGCATCCAGAGGGATTCAGACACAGTTAAATTCCAACGGTAGTCTTTTAAATGCTGAACGAATTGGCCAATTGGTCTCCGCAGGATTAACGACTATACATATTTCCTTCAATTTTACTACTGCGGAAGCTTTCTCAAAATATTATAATATTCATCCAAGCATCTATGAAAAAATAAGAGAAAATATTACCCTGTTCGCCGCAACAAGTGTAGATACTGTGCTGGAGACGCTGCTGTTTAGTGAAACCCAGGATAATATGAAGGAGATCAGCGATCATGTCTACGCAATGGGCGTGCGCACACATGAAATTCAGAACAGTATTATCATGGATCATACAGGGTGGAAGTCGATAGCTGCTCGGGAACAATTAAAGAATGCAGTGAGTGAGCTGATCGCACGGAAGAAAGAAGATACGATTCTGTATTTCACCTGCATGGACCGCTTTATGGACGCCCTTGGGTTCGAAGAGCAGCCGGGTGTGTATTTTCCTCACTGTATCGAGGGGAAAAAGCAGCTTCATCTGCATGGAAATGGCGACATTTTGATTTCAGAGCTTTGCCATCCGGTGATTATCGGCAACATTTATCAAGGAACTTCACTAAAAGATTTATACAATAATATGCCGGCGCCATTGGCACAGTTTTTGGATAAGCAACCCTGCCCAGCGCTGGATGCCTTGTTTCCACAAGGCATAGAAGTTTAACACTCTATATAGATTACTTCGAGGGACCAATTTAAGAATTGGTTCCTATTTTTTTATGGTAGACTTATAAAAAACACAGATAAGGGATGTATGAGCCTCATACATAAGGTGTACTGCCAAGTGTTTGCTAATATAAGAAATGGACTCATTAAATCTAATGTTGTTCTAGAAAAGATTATGCCGTTATTAACACCCACGGCCATCGTGGTCGGCGTACTTAACGAAAGCAGACTGCTGCCGTTCACAGGTCTCGTGCCCTGGATTTTCGCTGTAATGACGCTGATAGGTAGCTTGAAGTCCAACCTAAAGGATCTGCTGGGGGTACTTCTGAAACCTCAGAAGCTGATTATTCTAATGGTAATTTTACATATTGTAATGCCGCTGATCGGCTGGCTTGCAGCTATGGCATTTTTTCCGGGAGATCCATATACAGTGACTGGTTATGTATTGTTGTTCGCGATTCCTACAGGTGTTGTAAGTGTGGTATGGGTGTCGATGTACGGAGGGAATATTGCGCTGACATTGGCGCTTATTCTGATTGATACGCTCTTGTCGCCAATTGTTGTCCCGGGTACCTTATATTTGCTGATGGGAGCGAGTGTGGAAATTCAGCTAGGCGATATGATGAAAGGGCTGCTATGGATGGTAGTCATTCCTTCTGTAGTTGGGATGCTGCTGAATCAATGGACAAAAGGGAAAGTAAATACGGTATGTGGACCGCCGCTTGCTCCGTTTGTTAAAGTCGGATTATTTGTAGTTGTTTCTATTAATGGGGCCAGCATTGCCCGTTATCTAAAACATCCGGATGGCAAATTAGCCATCATTATTGGAGTGACCTTCATAACCGTAGTGCTTGGCTATGTGATCGGAGCTTTGGTGTCACGCCGTTTCCGCTTTAGTTATGAAGATTCCGTGGCTGTGCAGTTTAATTCGGGTATGCGGAATTTAAGTGCAGGAGCTGTATTAGCAGTGAAATATTTTCCTCCTGCTGTCGCACTTCCAGTAATTTCGGGGATGTTGTTCCAACAAATACTCGCTGCGATGTCTGGTCTATTTTTACGTAGTAGAACTAAACGACTGTTAAGTGAGGGTGCATTAATGCAAGTGAATACTGCCTCTCAGATAGAACCACCTGTTTCTTCTAGGACAGATGACAGGCCTTGTTAACCACCTTATGAAGGATATATGACCTAAAAGCTGTGATATTTTATTCATTTACATGAAAATTTTCGACATTTTATGATATATTTCTTATTTTTGCGCGATTTATATTCACAATTCAACTTGCCCACCCGATAGTAATTGTATTATTTACAATTTCATTGTTCGCAAATGAACAAGCAGTCGGAAGGATGAAAAGAATATGAAGATTCGCCTAAAGTTATCACTTGTTATGATAGGTGTGACCCTTTTGTGTATTTCTGTAATGGGGATATTTACGTATTTGAAATCAACTCAGGCGATTGTGAATCTTACTGAGAATTCTATGAAGCAGGTCAATACGAACAAAGCTCAGACTATATCAGCCATGATAGCAAAAGAGCAGAGAAGTACAGAGCTTATTGCGAGCCGCTCGGAAATTGTTGATCTACTGCTGCAAGCTGGGAATGGTGGAGTTAACAAAGGAGATAAGCTTCAGAATGAGGTGAACGCCAGTCTTCAAAGCATTGTGGAGGAGGCCGGAAACCTTGAGCACATTCTAGTCAGTGATATGAAAGGTATTAGTGTGGCTGACAGTGATACTAAGCTTATAGGGACAGATTTTAGTGAAAGAGCTTATACGAAAAGAGTAATGGAGACAGCTGAGCCTGTGATCAGTGAAACGCTGAAATCAAAATCTACAGGAGCTTATGTAGTGGCTTTTGTACAGCCCGTAAAGAGTAATGGTAAGATGATTGGATTTATTGCTTCAGCTGTTTCCGCAGATAGTATGATCAAGTATTTGGCGGATACCAAAGTGGTAAACACGACGAGCTCTTACGCTTACTTACTGGATGAGAACGGCAATAAATTATATTATCCGGATAAAACACAAATTGGTCAGCCTATTGAGAATACGCAGATCGCAGCTGTTATGGAGCGTGTGAAATCTGGTGAGAAGGTAGCGGATGGCCTGCTCAATAATACATATAATGATGTGGAAAAAAAATCAACCTATACAGTTTTACCTGAGACGCACTGGTTGCTTGTATTAACCGCAGACCTCGATGAAATCGTGAAACCTGTCACTGATATGAGAAACTTCAACTTATTTCTTGGTGTCGGAAGTTTGATTATTGCCTTGCTGATTGCTTTTTATTTTGCTAAAAAAATCTCTTCTCCGATTGTTAAACTAACGGACATGATTAATAAAACGGCAGAATTGAATTTGACGCATGACTCAGAGTATGAGTATTTGACTAAAAACAAAGATGAGACAGGGACGATTGCCAAAGCGATGTTCCGCACCCGGGCTACACTTCGTGAGATGGCTGGAAGCTTAATTACGATCTCGTCCAAAGTGCTTGAAAATGCAGAAACGCTGGAGAAGCTGTCTATAGATGTGCGGGAAAATGCCCACGATAATTCAGCGACTACGCAGCAGCTATCGGCAGGTATGGAAGAGACCGCAGCCTCCACAGAGGAAATGACAGCAGCAATTACTGAAATTGATAACAATGTATCCGGGATCACCAATAATGTGAAGGAAGGCGCTGCCGTTTCTAGACAAATTAGTGAGCGGGCGCTGACTCTTCAGGATGAGGCAACAGAATCTACGACGAATGCTAAACAAATTTATGAATCCGTGCGAATCGATATGGAAAAAGCAATTGAGCAGTCGAGCGCGATTGCAGAGATTAATGTACTGACGGATACGATTCTATCCATTGCCAGTCAGACCAATCTGCTGGCCCTGAATGCAGCTATAGAAGCGGCAAGAGCGGGTGAGGCAGGCAAAGGTTTTGCGGTTGTAGCTGGTGAGATTCGGAAGTTGGCTGAGAAGTCGTCTAAGATTGCGGCTGGAATTCAAGGTGTGGTAACTGGTGTATATTCCTCTGTTGAATCCATGAAGGAGAATTCTGAGGCATTACTTTCCTTTATAGACCAGAATGTCCTAGCAGATTATGAACGATTAACTGAGGTAAGTCAGCAATACAACAGTGATGCTGCCACTGTAAATACGCTGTTAAAACAATTCGAGAGCGCAGCTGATCATTTGAGTATGGCCATATCAAGTATTAATATTGCCGTTAATGAGGTAGCTGCTACAGTAAACGAAGGAGCTATAGGGATTCAGGATATCGCGGTGAAAACGGCGGATATCGTGGAAAAAACATTCCTAGAGGTTACTATGGCTGATGAAAATACTCAAAGTGCCAAAGAACTTCAAGGGTTAGTAGATAAGTTTAAGATCTAAGGGTTTGAAATGAATTAAGGGAATCCTTATCTCTTTTTCATAAAATATTAAGCTTGCAGGGTTATAGTACATGTATAACCTCCCTTATATATAGACTTTACCCCGCCGGTCGCCGGCGGGGTCTTTTTTTATACGGATCTTTTTAGAAGAATATCAGGCAGCAGTTTAGCCAGTAATAAGGTAGATGGCTTCATCTAATGGAACTATAACCTCTGTTTGTTCCTTCATATCCTTCAGACGCACCTTATCCACACTGGATTCGCTCTCGCCGATCAGAATAACGTAACGTATTTTTTGGGATGAGGCTGTGGCGAGTTGCTTTTTAAGTTTTCTTTTACCGGATACCAGAGAGGTTCGGATAGAACAGGCACGGAGCTCGGCGGCTGCAATTAAAGCCTGTGGGAGCGTCTCGCCAATCGGAATGACCATAACCTCTGCTGTCTTGTGCTCTTGGATAGGACGTTCTGCAAGGAGCGCCATGATAGACTCCATACCAAAAGATAAGCCAACCGTAGGGTATTGAATATCCTCTCTGCCTACCAGCTGTCCGATGATAGCGTCATATCTGCCTCCACCCCCCAAGCTTGAGGTAAAGGAACCGGATGCATCAAAGATCTCGTAGACGGTTCCGGTGTAGAAAGAAAGCCCGCGGGACAAGAAGGGATCGAAACGGCAAGTCTGCTGCAGTTGAATGTCTTGAAGCAGCTTTTGCAGGATAAGAACCTCTATCGCTCCCGGTTGTCCGGTAAGACTATATTTTTCGCATAACTGCTCAAAGCTTGGATTGTCCATTTCAATAAGCTCTAGAATAGCAGCGATGGTTACAGGATCTATTTCCTTGCTGATCAATTCATTTTTCACGCCGCTGAGGTTGATTTTTTCTAATTTATCCAAGGTTAGCATAACGGACAGTTGGTCCTCGGCAGGTACACCAATCGATTCCAGAATCTCACCGAGAAAACGTCTATTGTTCCATTTTAGGATGATCGGGATATCCAGCTTGCGAAAAGCTTCTGTGGCCAGCTGCATCAATTCAGCTTCCGCCTCAGGTCCTGAAATACCAACAACATCAACATCGCATTGCAAAAATTCACGCAGGCGCCCACGTTTCACGGGGCCATCACGGAATACTTTTCCGATCTCATAACGCTTGAAGGGAAACTCTATTCCAGGATTTAAAGTGATCACTTTGGCAAAAGGAATGGTCAGATCATACCGTAAGCCCAACTTGCGGTTGCCTTGATCGGTGAGTTGGTACATCTCCTTGAGAATTTCATCCCCACCTGCATATTTCGAGGTTAATAACTCCAGTTCATTTAATAATGTGGTGTCCATGGATTCAAAATCATAGAGTTCGAACAAATTCTCCAGCGTATTTTGAATGTTCTTTCTCAGCGCCTGTTCTTTTCCGAAGTAATCATAAGTTCCTTTAATGTTTTGCATCGTTAGTAGCTCCTTTGAATTGGCATAGTTTAGACAATAAAAAAACGCGCAGGACCTCATGGTCCTGCGCGTGATCTATGCCGCAGGGAGGCCAACGCGAGTAGCGTTAGCCTCCCTGAGAAATTCAGGGTTGCTAACGCTGTTTGTGATAATAATGAAGTTGATTCAGCATGATTGTTATGGTGTTCATCAGAATCAATTCCCTTCGACATTTTGATTACTGCCGATTATAGCGGATCATTTGGAGTCGTGCAAGTAAGAATTTGTTATCACGAAGATTTTTAGTAGGCGAATGGACAGGCAATCAGCTATAATAGGGCTTCGATACTTCATAGGCGAAGGGAGTTTGTTGACGATGAATCAACCTTTAATAATAGCCCGGGCGGAAGAATTTGTTAAAGAACAACTGGGACAAGATACTACGGGTCATGACTGGTGGCACACCCATCGGGTCCGCAGCACGGCATGTGAAATTGCTGAGATCGAGCGTGCGGATTTTTTTATCTGTACGATGGCAGCCTTGCTGCATGATGTTGCAGATGAGAAGCTTAATCCGTCAAAAGAAGCAGGTCTGCTTAAAGTCCACACTTGGCTCACGGCAAACCTTACAGAGGAGGAGCAAATTCGTCATATCATGCTGATCGTTGAAACGATGTCCTTTAGTGGTGGTGGAGGAGAACCTATGCAGACTCTGGAAGGTCAAGTGGTGCAGGATGCAGATCGACTAGATGCACTTGGCGCGATTGGCATTGCCAGAACCTTTATTTTCTCAGGCGCAAAGGGACGTCCGGCTTATGATCCAGAAGTGGCTCCACGCGAGGAGTCGCTGCAAAAGGAATACAGGGATTATAGCAAGGGGACGGCTGTGAATCATTTTTATGAGAAGCTGTTGAAACTAAAATTCTTAATGAATACGGCTTATGGACGCAAGTTAGCGGAAGAACGGCATGATTTCATGTTGAATTTTCTGGACCAGTTCTATAAGGAATGGAATCAAGGACGCCAATAACTGTTATAATGATAAGTATGCACAAGATGGAAGGATCGCGGAGTTTCCGCTTTAACCAGAACAATCGGCATAGAAGAGGTTGAACGATGAGTGAATTGCAATTTAGAGATTATGAGTTAGACGAAGAGATAATTAAAGCACTGGATGTTCTGAAATTTATGACACCTACGGAGGTACAGAGCAAGGTAATTCCTGTGGCTTTGCAGCAAAAGGATCTGATTGTGAAATCGCAAACAGGCAGTGGCAAGACGGGAGCTTATGGTATTCCGCTTTGCGATCTGGTGGATTGGGTGGAGAATAAGCCGCAGGCTTTGATTCTTACGCCAACTCGAGAGCTTGCGATGCAGGTGAAAGAGGATATTACGAACATAGGACGTTTTAAACGGATTAAGGCAGTTGCTCTTTTCGGCAAGCAGCCCTTTGCTCCCCAAAAGATAGAGCTTACGCAAAAAACACATGTTGTCGTAGGTACGCCTGGACGCGTATTTGACCATATTGAAAGAGGCACACTTCCGCTAAATCGAATCAGATATTTGATCATCGATGAAGCTGATGAAATGCTGAGCATGGGCTTTATTGAGCAGATCGAGAAGATCATCAAGCAGCTGCCCAAAGAGCGAGTAACCATGTTATTCTCAGCTACCTTACCCGAAGTCATTAAGAATTTGTGCCGAAAATATATGAACGATCCAACGGATATCGAGATTCAGGCAAGTGGAATTACGACGGCTACGATTGAACATGCGTTGATTGAGGTGAGACAAGCTGCCAAATTCTCTTTGCTAAGCGATATCATTACGGTGGAGAATCCGGATAGCTGTATTATTTTTTGCCGTACGCAGGAGCAGGTGAATGCTGTATTCAGAGGACTGGCGGATCTGGAATATCCTTGTGATAAGATCCACGGGGGCATGGAGCAGGATGAGCGCTTTGAGGTCATGAATGCTTTTAAAAGAGGGCAATTCCGCTATTTAATCGCTACCGATGTTGCGGCTAGAGGGATTGATATCGAGAATATCACCCATGTGATTAATTACGATATTCCACTGGAAAAAGAAAGCTACGTGCATCGTACAGGCAGAACCGCGCGTGCAGGCAAGACAGGTAAAGCGATCACTTTTGTCACTCCGAATGAGCAGAAGTGGGTAACTGAAATTGAAAGCTATATTGGCTTCAGCATTCCGAATATGAAAGCTCCTTCGGACGACGCAGTTGCCTACGCAAAGGAAGCGTTCGAGCAGAAGATCAATAAGCAGCCTGTCCGCAAGAAGGACAAAAGCGAAAGCTTAAACAAAGAGATTATGAAGTTATACTTCAACGGCGGCAAGAAAAAGAAGCTAAGAGCCGTGGATTTTGTCGGCACAATAGCAAAGCTTGAAGGTATTTCCGCCGAGGATATCGGGATTATTTCGATTCAGGACAATGTGACCTACGTGGATATTTTGAACGGTAAAGGCGCAATGGTGCTGCAAGCGATGAGAGAGACCACCGTGAAGGGCAAGCAGCTGAAGGTTCATATAGCGAAAAAATAAATCAAGGATGACAGCTTATTGCTAAGCTCCTTGCAAATATGCCGCTACTGATGCGGTTTATATGAAGAGGGAGTCGTGTTCACTACACGGCTCTTTTTTTATTTGTTGTTGTATCTCAGTATCTCCATTTTTTCATTGTAAAATTATAGAAACTAGAATATAACTTGTGAGAGGTGATAGATTGAAAGGTGAGTCTAGAAGCACAAGGATGAAAGCACTCCTACAAGTTACCATTGTTGTTTTCTTGCATTTAATTATTATCTACCTTTTGGGAATGAAAACGGGGAAGTTGGA
Source organism: Paenibacillus sp. FSL H7-0716 (assembly GCF_038002705.1). Taxonomy (NCBI): domain Bacteria; kingdom Bacillati; phylum Bacillota; class Bacilli; order Caryophanales; family Paenibacillaceae; genus Paenibacillus; species Paenibacillus sp. FSL H7-0716. Next base: position 482 of record NZ_JBBODA010000016.1, on the reverse strand, counting down.
AGTAGAAGTAGTAAAACAAATGTTTATAATGTATGCAGCACCAATAATTCTTCTGAATGTGTCTTGCAAGATAGCTTTAAAGACGGAAAAGCTTAGGTACAATATTTCTTGGTTAGTTATTAGTATTGTTCCTAGCACGAGAATTCTATTTTATTTAAAAGAATTACAAGGAAAAGAGTCTAGAGGTTCAGGGGTTGTTGATTTAAGTTTTTTTGATATGAAGCCTGACTTTGATCTGATAAGTCTTATCTATCTTTTTCCTATAATATATTTAGGTATTCAACTAGTTTTGATTTTTTTACTATTAATCATGATAGTAACGAAAGAAAAATCAATAGCTGACTAGCACAATTTTCTTGTACATACTAGGAATGCCGAAATGTACGGTATAACTCCCGTACAATTGGTCGATTCAGCTGGAAGTGGCGAAATGAACGGTATAACTCCCGTACAATTGGTCGATTCAGCTGGAAATGGCGAAA
>NZ_JBBODA010000015.1:0-154670 GCF_038002705.1 Paenibacillus sp. FSL H7-0716 | reverse complement strand
ACAACCAGTAACCAGTTCAGAAGCAGCTTTTTCAACAGTAATCCCCAATGACTCACGTCCATCGGATTTTCCCTTCCATACATAGCGACCAGGCTCATATATGTTCTGATTACATGACCAACAGCGGCCATTGTTTGGCGCGAAATGAGGAGCTTGGTGCTCCTCACAATACTTTTTCTGGGCATTAATGCTTTCCTGTACGTCGTACATTCAAATCGCCTCCTGTATGGCTGCCGTCTCAATGCGCAGCTTCTTATCTGCTTCACTAACGACTAATCGGATTACCTGAGCATCAGTTCCGATCAGCTGCGTCACTGCTTCGGCATTATCTACGAAGATTGGAGCAGAGAATCCGTAATGCTCACCTAGCGTATTGATGATGTCCAAACCGACATTGATTCGAGCCGCATTGTTGAGCCCACCATCATAAGGAACTCCCTTATACAGGGTGTCGCAGACTTCCTTGATCCCGCCGTTGATTTGATCCTCAAAGAGTCGGAACCGTGCGAGCTTGAATTTGCTGTTGATCTTAGCATCCAGCATGCTGACCTTGGTCTTAGTGAATTCTTCGCAGAGGAACAGTTCATGCTGCAGGTGTTCGTACTCTGCTGCAAGTTCACGCTCCTGTTTCTCTAACTCCATCACCCGCATTTCCGCCCGGCGGATACCATCGAATTTAGCAAGATCGCGTTCCAATTCTTCAATCTCAGCACGTTGCTGGCGAATTTCGGAACGAGCTATTGCAGCAGCATCTTCACCTGAAGTTCTCAATACTTCAATCTGCTGTTTAACTTGAGTAGCTTCAGCCTGCTTGCTCGCATATTCCAGATCTGAGGCAGGATCTTTGACACCTGCTCGAAGTACGGTTAGCTGCTCATCAGCGGATGCGACCTCAGCCTGCAGGGTTTGGAGGGTACTAGTCAAACCTTCGATTTTTTCCCGTAGCCGAATGATTTCCTGCTCGAATTTTTGAGCTTCTGCTACCGCCGCTTTACCGGAATTATTGATACGCTCCTTACGCTCCGCTAGCCGACGATTAAATTCTGCCTCTGCTTTGTCGTGAGCCGCCTTAATTTGATCTTCTGGGAGTGACTGACCACAGGCTGGGCAATTGGAATCATGACCTTCAGGATGTTCGAAGATAAGACTCTTCAGCTCAGCGAACTCTGTCCGCAGCCGTTCCGCTTCTTGCCTACGATTCACTGTTGAATGTTCATTCTGCTGGATGCGCTGCTGTTTATCCTCGATCTCACGACGATACCGATTGACCTCAATGTGCATCCGGTTCACTTCATCTCGCTTGAGCGCCAGTTTATCCAGCACATCAGAATGCATTCGGCTCTTGATGTCTATCAGTTCACTTTCAATCTCACGAAGCCGCTTTTCCTTAACTGCTACCTCACCACCTGAAAGAACCCGAGAAAGCTCGGCCTCCCCTGATTCCACCCGACTACGTAGGATCGCGATATCTTCCTTAAGGAGCTCTTCATCATCCAGTTCCGCAACATCCGGCATTTGACGCTGTACTTCACTAATCCGCACCGGAAGCTCCTTGATCTCCTTGTTAATCACAGAGCAACGAGAAGAAATAACCTTTTTATGTGACTCAAGGTTGCGATCTCCTAGGATACCTGGTAATGAAGAAAGTTCCTTGTTACCGTGAATGACCTCGGCGTCCGTAAGATCACCGCATACTTCCAACAATGTCTTCCGACGGTCTTCCTTCTTCAGTTGTTCATTGAAGTAAGAGGGACTAGTCAGAAGCTTGAACAGATCTTCTTTAATGATAGAATCCACTTCGGTGGTATACTCTCCTTTTTTCACAGGAACACCATCCAAGAAGTAATTCGTCTCGTGACCTTCAAAGGCGTCCGTCGCGGAACCTCGCTTCTTAGTCCACTTCTCGGAGTATACTCGGCGGAAAGTACGTCGACGCCCATCGATGAGGAATACTCCCTCGACCTCATGTTCCAGCTTGTGTTGTAGAACTTTACCAGCTCCATCTAAGCCCTTAATCTCGAAATCAGCCTTGTTTTGACTGTCCTTTCCGAATAAGAGCCAAACAAATCCGTCGAACATAGTGGTCTTTCCAGTAGCATTGTCACCATATACATCAGCGTCCCCGCCATTAGCGGCGAGGACAAGATTCTTTATTCCTTTGAAATTATTGAGCGTCAAGCGCTCCAGAACGATACGCTTCAAGCGATTCCCTCCTCGATTGCCATATTGCATTCGGCAGTTAGAATTAATTGCTGATTAGGTACTTCCGTGTAACGGATACTTTCCAGATAAGTGTGGATAGCATATTCGACTTCGGCCAGTTGATCTGGATCAGCATGTAGCTGAACGGTTCCGGTTTGCTGCCGGATGGATAGTACCAGTGGTGCGTAGTGCGTTGGCGGTACAATTTCAATTTCGATACTCTGCCCACTGATATGCGCAGAAAAGGCTGTTGACATTCCATTTCCTCCCTCTTGTGATGTTTAGCCTTTATCGTGTAAGATAAAGGCAGTGATAAAGCAATAACGCTATTCAGTTTTCAAAGAGCAAGGCGGCCCGTGCGAGGGGTCGCTTTTTTCATTTGATGCGTCAGCCGCATCTCCCAACACCAAACCGGAGGAAGGTTAATTCTAAGGTTCGATGCTGGGAGACAGAGGCCAAAGCCACTGCTCATTCAATTCTTGCTACTTCCAACATAATTGCTTCCTTAAAGTCTGCTGGTAACAATTCAATGACCTCCACCAACTGATCCCACTTCGCGGTTGACTTCACTTTGTTTTGGTAGTGTTGAAAAACAACTACCTGAGGATAGGTACTAGTTGGCTTCTGCCTCATTTCTTTCACAATATCTACAGCGGACCACCATTCCTGGCGACGTTTGATGTAAAGTTCTGCAAGGGCTTTAGTAAATTCAGATTTATCTTGCTCTGTCACGCGGCATCCCCCTTGCCTTTGCTGCGTTCATCGCGTAAAATGGACGAAACGAGATACTTTAAGCGAGTTCTCAACGAGGTCCGCCCTGCCAGGCGGGCTTTTTCTATTTCTGCCACGCGGATTACCATTAACAGATAGTCTTCTATGGATTCAAATTCCCCATGTTTCACCGCTTCCGGATTGCTCTGAATCACATTCAGGTTATGTGCCGCGATTCTTCCGGCTTCAACAACCTCTGCAACTAATTTGCTTCTATTCATACCAGCACCTCATTTCATGTATTGTTTGGCTTTCAAATCTGCACGATGTTCCTTCCAGGTCGACAACCAACTGAAGGAATACTCCTTACAAAGCACTGCAGCTAGATGGGTCAGCGCCGTAATTGCCTCTACCGTCTCCATCAGCAACCGCTTAATCTGTTTACGCTCAGTATCGTTAAGTTGCTTATTCGTCTTACTAATTGGCACTTGACCGGATGCTTCTAGGACTTCCTTTACTTCCTCAACTGTCTTGAAAAGTACGCTGGCTCTATGTAGATCAACATTGTCCAGCCAAGGAGCAGAAGCACCGCCAGTGACTTCCGCCGCGGCTGCCATATAGAGTTGACCGTCATCGTAATGCTCAACTGCTGCACTCATGACTGGCTTTGAAGCCTTACGGGTCCCTCTCGCAATTTTCCCTACTAATGAAGCATCTGCATGAACGATAAGTCCCGCCTTTTCCCTGGTATCACCTGAACGCTTTAATGCTTGTTCTAATGCTGGTCCGAATTGTCCGATTGCCAACTTTTGATCCTCTCCTTTGTCCGGTTTTGCGGGTTATATCGGACAGAGGCCTGATGTATGATGTTCTTAAGCAATTCCCCTTGCCGCATTCCCTGCCCGCCGCTGCCGATACAGCTCGGCGGGTTTTCTTTATCCGAATGCATGTCTGCGTCTTGCTATGAATTCTTCGCCAGCATTCTGATCGATCCATTCGGTATGTTTGTCGATCCACTGTAGTAACAATCCTGTTGGTATCCGAGGATTACCAAACTCACGATTCACTGGGAAGTCTGGACGTTTCATGACACTTGTAGCTGTTGGTCTACTGATGTCTAGAAGTTCCATGAACTGCACAATACTAAGTGCTGGAGGCAAAGATGTAGGGACTTGAACGGCATATGTTTCAATTGCGCGAGATACAGCTTTGTCGATCAATTGTTCTAATTCATCAATGCCAATCACGACTACGCCCATTTAGATCACCTCCTTGTTGACGTTCGTTTTACGAGCGTTATCATTAAAAAAAAGTTTGTCTGTACTCACTCCGAGCTTTTTCGAAAGTGATTGAGCTACTTTTAAAGAAGGGTCATATTCACCACGTTCTATATTAGCTAAGTAAGCTCTAGATATTCCAACGCCCGAAGCGAGTTCTTCCTGAGTCCAGCCTTTTCTTTTCCTTGCCTCAATAAGAATAACTCGTTTAAAGTTCAAATTCATCACCTCTTATCTGCTCGTTTATCGAACCTTATATACACAGTATATGTTCGCAATTCGATCTTGTCAACAGTTATTGTTCGTTTTATGAACGTTTATTTTACGAACATCCTAAGTTATTATTGAGACAGGTGGTGATGATGTGGCTTTGTTTAAAGAACGATTAAAAGAACTCCGATTAGAAAGGGGTTTAACTCAAGAACAATTAGCTGAACAAATGGATATTCCAGCCTCTTCAATACGACGCTTGGAAGTCTCAGATTCGATTCCACGAAGAGAGCGACTATTATCTTTTAGTACGTTTTTTGGAGAATCGATTGATTATTTAATGGGGAACACAAATGAGCGGCAAAGAGATAAAAAAGAAGAGAATAATTTTACTCCTACAGAAGAAGAACTATCGAGGGAAAGAACAGAGTATGTAATAAGGGAGCTCGTTAAAAAGTACAATATTGACTTAACTAACCCCCAGGACATTGAAACACTTGAGGACATGATTAAAATTGTTCATCGCAACTCTCAGAAATGATTGTTTCCTCGAGCTTTTCATGAATGAAAAAGTAAATCTCCTCAGGATCGAATGGTGACAACTGCTTGACGATTGACATTTTCTCTATAAACTCTTGATCCATAGTTTCACCTTCCTATTCTAGGAGGATTATTTATTCATATTAACATAGGAACTAATGTTCGTAAATGTTCCAAAAAAATAGTATATTTATAAGGTGGCAGTGCGATGGAACTTGTTCCCGTACGCTGTCGCATTCCCGAGTTACTGATCAGAATTAGGAGAAGCCAACCAGCGAACAATAAGATCAAGATTAACCAGCAGTGGCTTGCAGACAAAGTCGGTATCAGCAAACAGCAACTATCTGATTATATCCATTTGAGAGCTGATAATATGACGATGAAGCGTGCTGCGTTAATTGCCTATCATTTAGATTGTTTGGTTGATGACCTGTTTGAATGGGAATGGCGATAGCTGAGTGGCGATGCCGCTCTTGTGGAACAAGTACCGATATATCAGTACACTATTGCTTTTAATCACCTCCACACAAGTCCAGTGTCTCGCTTTAATAAATAGTTTAACAGATAATGCAGGAATATAATGTCGTAAAATGGCGAAGGAAAGCGCCCCCTAAACACCACTGAAGGGGTTGACTTATATGATTATATTTGCTTCATTACATAGGCATGTGTCCCATCTTTGAATATAATCAACGATCCATTATTTTCAATCGACTCTATCCTTTCAATCCTAGATTCCTGAACTAACGCCGTCCTCCCCATCAATATAAATCCTTGGTCTTTGTAAGCTTCCGCTGCTTCTGCAAGTAATTCGAGATCTTGATAAGAACCATCAGTAGTATGATATGCCAACGTAGAATTTGAATGTTTGGTTCGTTGCCATAAGTCTATGTAATTCACATCTTTGAGATCCACATCCATGCATTCAAGTTCGTCTGGCTTTTCTATTTGCAATTTCTTTAATCTTCTCTTCATGATGTCTCCCCTGTCGATTCTAGGTGTTTTATAATTTATGATACGACAAAGGGATATCCGATATCATTACATAAAATATTACATTCGATTAGAGGTAATTAAATGTCGCTGGATATGATTTTATGGCTCGACTACAAGGCCACGGAGAATCATTTTTTAGAGCAATTAAAATTAGTTGAAGTCAAGCCCTTCGAACTTCATTTTGTATATAACAAATTCATCAAGCTCTATTCAATGCATCTCATCCAACCAGATGCAGCTAAAAAGCTTATTTCTGTATGTTTAAAAGATATTGAACTCTTCCCCAAATTCAAAGAAGCATGGTTTGCTCGTAATCCGGACTATAATTTTATTCCAAACATTACTTCATTTCAGAAACTCGCTATCTTCTATGAGAACAAGGGGCGTTTTTATGAAGCGATTGACATCTGCCATGTCGCCATTGAGTATGGGGCCGAAGATAAAACAAAGGGCGGTTATACAACGCGTATACTGCGATTGGAGAAGAAACTAGAGAAACAACTGAGAGAGAATTAAGCAAAGGAAAATTTATAAGGGGGATCACACATGGCTAGCGTCTTCAAAATACCCGCAAAAAACAAACAAGGCTACAAGTGGAAGTGTGTTATGGAGGGTCCTCCTGATCCAGTGACAGGCAAACGCCAACAGGTACCGCGAGTGCGTGATACCCAGAAGGAAGCCATTGCGGCAGCTCAGGCTGTTGTGGATCGTATGAAGGGTGGAACGGATACTAAGCGAGCAAAGAAAATGAAATTCAATGAAGCTGCTGAAGAATGGCTACAAGATTATTTAGTGACCAGTGGAGTTAAGGGTAAAACTATCGAAGCTCATGTGTCCGACATTAATTTGTTGAATAAATATTATGGCAACGCACTAATCGATAAAATAACACATAGCCAACATCAAAAGATGCTTAACAACATGTTTACTGAAGGATACGAGATAACCTCCATCTATCGTTATCACTCAACTGCAAACTTAATTTTTAAATGGATCATAAAAGAAAACCTACGTGTCGATAACCCATGTCAAAACATTAAGATGCCTAAAAAACAACAGACAGTCTTAGAAGTGAAAAATAATGCCCTAGAAGAAAAGTATCTGGAGAGAAATGAAATCGAAGAGTTTTTAGAAGTATTACAAAACCATGGTCTAGGTGATGATCTGGAGACATTTTATTTTTTGCTATTTAGTGGAGTTCGTCCAGGAGAGTTTTGTGCATTAGACTGGCCAGATTTTAATTTTGAAACACATGATGTTCATATTTATAAAACACTACACTTCCCTCAAGGTGGTAACGGTGCTTATGAATTAACACCTCCAAAGACTACCGGATCCGTTCGTACCTTTGATGTGGATGAGTTCATCGTTGAGATGTTTAAGAAGTTAAAGACTAAACAGTCAGCTCGTCATAAAAGATACAAAGAGCTACATGATGATTTTGTAGAAACCCAATTTATATTGACCAATAACAACGGAACACCGTTTACAAATTGGAAGTTAGTTAACCGTATGGCTCGTCTAATGAAATTAACAAACATCAAGAAGCATGCAACACCTCATATTTTTCGTCATACACACATCACGATGTTGATAGAGGCAAGCATAGCTTCTGGCTCTCAGATTGATCTTAAAACGATTATGAAGCGTGTCGGTCACGATGATGCAAAAACAACACTAAAGATTTATACTCACGTGACGGAACGAATGATGCAGAGTAGTAGTGACAAGCTTAAAATTCACTTCCAGAACATATTAAATCACAAGGATCAGCAGGAAATGTGATTTTCCCGTGATTTCAAGATAAAAAATAGACTCATTATCCCTTTAAAACACTGGTAAATCAAGGATTATTGAGTCTAATACAATTTATTATATTAATATATTGGGGCAAACCGCAAGCATGCGTGTCCTTTCGAAAAAAAATGGGCGATGATTATCAAGATTATTCCATAAATTCATCACAAATAAAAAGAACTCCTAACCGTTTGGCGTTGGAGTTCTTCTCATCGAAGATGTATTAAATTTAGCGACAATTTCTCATCGTTGGAGGATTGCCAATAACACCTGGGTATTGGTAAGTAAGGGGCTCATCGAAGGTAGCATAATCAAAATAAATCATAAGTAAGACGGTGCGTTGGCCAGTCGCAGGGTCACTGATAATAATGTGGTCACGGCCTGCCGCTTCCAGCACACCCTTGTAAACTTTGGCATTCCAGTCTTTATTGTTCTCATAAGTAAAATAAAACGTACCTACTTTTCCTAAATTCAGGCGGAAAATATTCTCAATGTAGGATTGTTCGAACGTTTGTGGTGGATTCTGAACTACTACTCCCCCTGGAGTCATTGGACTGCCACTGCTTACTTGGGGTGGCATGCTGCCCATGCCTTGCATTCCTGATGACATCGGCATTCCGGAAGACATTGGCATACCTGAAGAAGAGACACTACCGATGGTATAAGTTACGGGGCGGTAAGGTTGAACGATCATTTACTGAAACCTCCTAAATGTTTATCAGAGCATAAGCTCCTTTGGACACTAATGAACATCACATTCGCACACAATTGAAATCACACTTACTTTCTGTGAGAATTACTCATTTTATTGAGTAATTCTCTTTGCACAGTTACCATGCTAATTGCCGATAAATACAGAAGGGCAATCTTCTCCGGTCGGAGTAAAGAAGCAATGGGCTTTGAAGCGGCCAGTGTTTTGTTGGTTATACCAGGTTGCAGGACAATCACCTGCGGGTCTGAAGAACCACAAAGCATTGGTAGCTGGCCAGGTTCTTTCACCAGCAATTACACGTTTGGCTAGACGGATATCTGCTTCTCTGGCTCGCTGGTAGAAGTAACCCTTCTGCGGCGCTTCGAAACCTCCAGGACTTTGATAGACCATATCATTCACATTCCGAATGTTATTAAAGTCTAAGCAATTGCCAAGAATCCGGTTGACGCCAACATTGCCGACCATGAGCATGCCGAGATCTCCATCTTCCTCAGCTTCCGCTCTCATCAACCGCGCCAGCACCCTCACATCTTCCGAGTTCGTTTTGATGACGGCCACGCTGTCTCCTCCTTGGGGTCACTTCTTGTAGCAACCTCGTTCTTAACTGCATGCTGTATAGTATGTGCATTCGCCTAAGAGGTGACAGTTCCCGCCTATTTTTTAGAGTAGGGATATTTCCTTTTAACCACTCAACAAATCCCCCTTTATCGACACTCTAAGCTGCGTTTGTCCAATTACATTTGCGCTTCAGCACCTGAGTCGGGGGCGGCGTTAGCGTCAGTGCCAGCATTAGAGTCGTCTTCGGTGTTAGCGTCGATGTCCTTGTTAACGACAGCTTTAGCATTAGAGTCGACGTCGGTGTTAGCGTCGAATCGGTGCTGGAATCAGTGTCGGGGTTAGCAACAACGTCAATGTCAGCATTGATGTCCAGGTCAGCGTCGATGTCCAGGTCAGCCTTGGTTTCCTTGTAGCAATAGCTCCAACGTCAGCACCCGCTCAGAAGGCGCTATCGGTCACAGCTGACCTTATTCGCGATATTAATCCGCTTTTGGGATTCTATCGGACCCTAAAGCCCCTATTGGCCTGCAAAGCACCGATTATAAGCCTCTTTCTAATGAATAGCTGCATTGGAGTCCGAAACTAGGCTCAAAAGACTAAAAATTTGCAAATAACGTCATCTGTGTCCGCAAGGTGAGAGGGTAATGAAGATCTGACACTTAATAAATAATCGCACCTACTGTGAACTTTGAGAGCTACAGGGTCAATGGGCTACGGGATCAGTGAGCTTTGAGAGCTACAGGGTCAGTGAGCTTGAATGATATGAATGTTACACGCAAAACAGCGATCCATCATGAACATGAGGATCGCTGTTTTGAATTCATACAAATGACTACTCCGCAGTTGAGTATTGTGGCTGTCGTTGGAATCCATGATATCGGGTTCCTTGATAAGTAAGCATTCCTCTATCGCCTTCTGCACTCAAGCCATATTCATGGCCATCTACTTTAAATTCCATGCGACTACCGCCCTCCAGCTCGTACGTTAAATAGTAAGTCGTACTTGTACGAGTTGAGCCATTCTCTTCCTGAAGCTGCTGCTGTCGTACTTCAGTCCGTTTGCTAACGATATGTGCAGGGATTGTTAGTATGGGGGAGCCATTGTTCCTGCCCCATTGAAGCAAGCCCCTGCCTGCTGATATAGCAAGAATACCAATCATAACAACGATAAAGATCGGCATCACCGTTCCGGCAAAATCAAACATCCATGAAAGATCCGGGCCCATTCCCATGACAGTTTCCCCCTTCTTCCTCTTGTAATTCAGCCTAATTGCTGCGTTCTGGGTACTTCTGTACATGTATATGCCTCATCTAGTCCAGAAAGCATTAAATAAGTGAGACTAGATGCAAAAAAGACCACTTCGTTTTCTTAGAAATCAAGAATTCGAGTGGTCTCTATACAGAGTTTTCAGTTATTAAATTAAGCATGAACTAGGTCTAGCAATTTCTTAGTTTCGTCTGTCTGATCATCTAACATTCCATTTTCAGCCCAGCAAGCTCTGCATTGTTCTTCAGTTTCACAAAGATGAGCGTCATCACAGTTGTAGCAAAGTTGCAAAAGGTTTCTTGTCATATAATCTGTTTCGAATGTTTTCATTGTAATCTCTCCTATTCGATGTCTGGGTTTGTGAAAATTTGAACTTGTTTTCTATGTGTTAAATATATCACAGGATTCTTTAAATGTCATGTGATTTTTTTCACATTTATAAAGAAAATTTTAAATAAGTTTTTTCCTTATATTCAATCATTCACAAACAACAATAAACCCCCACTCTGCTAACAACAAAAGAACCTACCAACAGGCAGGTTCTTTTTCCTTATTACATTACGCGCCAGCTGATACCACCATTCGTAGTCTGTAACAGTATCGAGCGCTTGTCCTCTTTTTTCTCAATCAAAAGCCACCCCACCTCAGTGGAAAAAAACTGCAGCTTTACAATCTCCGGATATTCCAGAAGCTTAGATCGCAGTACACTGCTCTCTTTAAGAGGTAACCACGTAACTCCTTGATCCACCGTATGGTAAAGGGTGTCGCCAAGTATGGTCCAACCGATCTGTGAGTTTAAGAACGTCGGAGCAATTTGACGATTGACACCAGCTTGTGCGTTCAATCCAAAGGATGCAAATTTCCAGTTAGCTCCACCGTTAGCCGTAAAATATCCATGGTAGGCGATTGTTTTTTCTTTATCCTTTTGGCAGCCAACAGACATCCAACCAGTAGACTTACTGGCATCAAAGAACTCCGGTTTGCCCGTAATTACTCGGTCACAATCCTCTAAACGTTCGTTAACCAGAAAAGCTGGCCCGAGGGTCCAGCTCTTACCGCCATCTTTTGTCATAAAGATTTTGGGAAGAGCACCTGTCTGCATTGTCACAAATCCATGTGTACTATTGCGAAAAATCATTCCAGTGGTAACGCCGGCAAACGGTATCGAATCATTAGGGAAATTCGGATTGTATTGCTCATTCTGCATCACTTCTTCCCAAGTGGCCCCACCGTCTGTCGTTGAAAAAAGTGCCTTGTTCTCTTTATTGGAAGAAGCGTTCCATGAGGTCATCAGCCAACCCTTTCTGGGTGAGTTGAAATATACAGAGGATACTGTATTCACATCTCCTAAAGATGAGATTTTCCAGCTTTGGCCGCCATCTGTGGTTCGCAGCACAATCGTCTCTGTCGAGCCAAAAGCACTTCTTATAATCCAACCATGAGATGGATCCGTGAAGAAAATCCCCTTCCCATACACAGGATTGGAGAGGAACTGCACATTTGGTGCTGGTGAAATATTAGCCCAAGTTGCTCCGTTATCCCTGGTCAAGTACAACCGAAGTTCGTTTTTGGTAACCCCCCAGGCCAGACCCTCACTTTCACTAAGCAGCTGAAAATCTGTAAGACGAGTCTGAATTTGATATTTCGGAGCGCTATCATTGTCAATATGATTGGCGTCTGGAGTAATCAGGGTTATCGTCTGTCCTTCTTCAGGTGCCTCTGTCGGCTGGGGCTGCTGAGTAGGTTCAGGGGGAGGAGATGAACAAGCCGTGACCACCCACGCTAACAAAATCAGCATCAATATTAATCTTATTCCCTTCAATCCAGCAATCTTAGATGCCAATAACCTCTCTCCTCTCGGATGGATTGAATCTTATTTATGATTCAAATTACTATTACGATAGCCATATAACGCATAGATTAGAAGTCCAACAACTGTCCAAATTAGAAAACCAATCCAAGTCTCACTTCCTAGATTATATATCAAAATACCACAAGTTGCCGCACTTAACAGCGGAATGAAAGGTACCCAAGGAACTCTGAACCCTCTTTTTAAATCCGGGTGAATATATCTAAGCGCGATTACCCCTAAAGACACTACAAAAAAGGCAAACAATGTTCCTATGCTTGTCAGATTTGCCAACCGGTCCAGTGGGATGAAACCCGTTAACACAGCTATTAAGATACCTACCATCCATGTGCTTCGTACAGGTACCTGTGTTTTAGCATTAATCTTAGATAAACTTATGGGCAGTAGACCATCACGTGAGATGGCAAATAACAGCCGGGTTTGACCGAATAACATCACCAGCAGTACCGTAGTCATACCCGCAATGGCTCCAACAGAGATCAGACCGGCAATCATATCCTGATTTACGAAGCGAAGCGCATAAGAAACAGGATCACTAACATTGAGATCAGTATATGGAACAATACCTGTTAATACGAGTGAAACAAGAACGTACAAGACGGTACAGATAGCAAGGGATGAAATAATTCCAATCGGCAGATCACGTTGGGGTCTTTTCACCTCTTCAGCTGCGGTTGCTAGCGCATCAAAACCTATGTAGGCAAAAAACACTGTGGCTGCGCCATTGATCACGCCATGGTACCCAAATGGGAGAAATGGAGTCCAATTCTCTGGCTTCACATAGAAAAATCCTGTTACGATAAATAGAAGCACCACTGCTATTTTGATAAAGACCATGATGGCGTTAAAGCGTGCCGTTTCTTTCGTTCCCCGAGTCAGTAAATAGGAAATTAACAAAATGATGATTACTGCAGGCAGATTTATTATTGTACCCGCTTCCGCATTATAAGCCCCCGATAGTGCGGTTGGGAGATGTATCCCAAAGCCCTCTAATAACCCCTGAAAATACCCTGACCAGCCACTGCTTACAGCCGCTGCGGCAACTCCGTATTCCAAGACAAGATCCCAGCCTAAGATCCAAGCTAATAGTTCTCCAAAGGCTACATAACTATAAGCATAAGCACTCCCGGAAACAGGGATGGTCGAAGCAAATTCCGAATAACATAATGCCGAGAGCACACAGGCAAACGCCGCTAGTAAAAAAGAAATTATAAGACCAGGGCCTGCATGTTCAGCTGCGGCAACTCCTGTCATTACAAAAATACCTGTGCCGATAATGGCTCCTACCCCAAGCATTGTTAGATCCAGGGCACCCAACGTCTTGTTTAACTGCGTCCCCTCAGAACTTGTGGGTATGTGTAGAGCCTTTTTACGAAATAAATCCATCCTTACATTCTCTCCTGTCTAGTCTTGCTAAGATAATGAAATAAAAATCACATTTTAGTATGGCCTTAATTAGGGTAATGCATTAAATAAGATCAGCTTGAAAACACTACCGTTAACGATTATGATGGACAAGATTGAAACCAAAAATTTGAAATATTAAGGAGATGGAGACATGGCCCCCCCAAAACCCAATCGGGTCGTAGTTATTGGTACTGGAGCAGTTGGTACAACTACAGCCTATACATTATTGTTACGTAGACGTATGCCCGAACTCGTACTTATTGACGTTAATCATCAGAAAGCACTTGGCGAAGCACTGGATATGAATCACGGCATGCCTTTTGTCGGTGGTGTGAAGTTATGGGCTGGTACTTATGAAGACTGCCGTGAAGCAGATATCATTATAGTAACTGCCGGTGCATCACAAAAACCGGGAGAAACCCGGATAGATCTGCTTCGTAAAAATATTTCGATTTTTAAAGATATCATTGAAAAAATTACAAAGTATAACCAACATGCCATTCTACTTATTGCGACTAACCCTGTAGATATTCTGTCTTACGCGACTTTGAAAATAAGCGGGTTTGACCGCAGACGTGTAATTGGTTCTGGTACGGTACTTGATAGTGCTCGTTTTCGCTATTTGATCGGTCTTCACAAAGAAATCGATCCTCGCAGTATTCACGGACAGATCATCGGTGAACATGGAGATTCAGAGCTTCCGGTTTGGAGTCTTGCGAATGTAGCTGGGATTGATCTTGGTTTTGACGAAGCAGAACGCGAAGAAATCTTCCAAGATACCAAGAATGCAGCCTATGAAATTATTGATGCCAAAGGCTCAACCTCTTATGCAATAGCTCTTGCACTGGACCGAATTGTAGTCTCCATTCTTCATAATGAAGGCGCCGTGTTGAATGTTTCTACTTTATTAAACAACTATAACGGGGTTTCGGATGTCTACCTCGGCGCACCTTGCGTAGTAGATCGCTCGGGTGTTCGACAGGTGCTGGACCTCCCACTCAATGAAACCGAACAGGCTTTATTCCAGAAATCC
The DNA here is from genome assembly GCF_038002705.1 of Paenibacillus sp. FSL H7-0716. Taxonomy (NCBI): domain Bacteria; kingdom Bacillati; phylum Bacillota; class Bacilli; order Caryophanales; family Paenibacillaceae; genus Paenibacillus; species Paenibacillus sp. FSL H7-0716. Next base: position 140,091 of record NZ_JBBODA010000015.1, on the reverse strand, counting down.
GCTGAGAAGCTAAAAGCAGAAATAGCTAAGCTAGAATTGTAAGCGAATATGGCTGAGAACAGCCCTTTTTGACTACAAAAGACACAAGAAACCGTCCTTTTTATACGTGGAGCGTTGCCTCCACTATGAAAAGGACGGTTTTTAATATAACACGAATTAACTTAGCCTGCCAATGACAAAAAGATCCTTTAGCAGGCCAGGCTCACCTGAAATTCCGGATCTTTTTTATCAATTTATTTAGTGATGGGTTGCTTATAATATTCTTTGAGAACTTGTTCGGCTTTTTTGCCATAAATATCAAAACCACGGTCAATGGAAGCCTCTTCCAAGGCATATAATTTCGTGCTCCAGTCCCACCAGAAGTAGCCGGCAAACCAAGGTTCATTCCAGAATGCTTCCAGCGCTGACCGATAGAAGTTAGCCTGTTCATCTTCTGAATACGGTAAGTCTGTGTATGTAAAGTCCCATGGCATGGTGGCACATCCATGCGCACTTCGGCATCCAATCTCGATGAATACGAGAGGCTTGCCAAATCGCTCAGAAAGTGACTTAAGCCGCGGTTTCTGCTGCTCCCAACCAGCCAGCATATTCTCATAAGAATCTCCCGGCACGGAAGCTACCGGATAATAAGCGCTGGTTCCGATAAAATCCACCTCATCCAGCCATTCGATTCCTTCTTCTTTGCCATGATTGGCATTATAAATGATCGGCCCTGTATAAAGATTGGTGACCTCTTGAATCAATTGTCTCCATTCCGCAGTTCTAGACTCTGTGCCTACCATTTCGCAGCCGATACAGAACATCTCACATTCAAGCTCCTCCGCTAACTCTGCGTAGTGTTTAATGAAATTTGTATAAGAACGGAACCATGCTGCCCAATAAACCTCTCCCTCTTCCGGAAATCCAATCCTTGCTCTCCAAATGCCATCTCTCGAATTCACAACCGGTTTAAGACAAACTTTAAGACCAAGCTGTTTTGCCAGTTGTACTGCATGTGCGAGATCACGATCTGTCACCGTGTAACCGTAATCATAATGGATTTCTGTTGAATGCACTGTGTCTTGCCATGTCCAAAAAGATAAGGCGATCCATTCGCTTCCTGTCTCCGCCAGCTTTCTCATCGAATCTTCTGCATATTCTGTGCGGTATTCGCCTCGTTTTGATCCCCAGCCATAAGTCATGCCTTTTAGAAATACATCCTCCACGATTAGGACCTCCTATAAAAAACTCTTAATAACTGTTAGAATAAATCAATACCGTTATAATAACAAGTTATTTTTTTGTTATTAATTTTAGAGGAGGTTTCTTTCTTTCCAATCACAGCTGGATTTGTAATTTAGACATAGCCTCTTCCTTCTCACGACTGGTAATATGTGTGTATACGGTTGTAGTTTGGATCGAGGAGTGACCAAGCAGTTCCTGTACAGTGCGCAAATCTGCCCCTTTCCTCAGCAGCATGGTTGCAAAGGAATGTCGAAGCTTATGACTTGAATAAGGACGTCGCTGTGCTGCTGGCACATCCCTTTGGAAACGATCGAAGGTATCTGCTGCAATTTGCTGAATGCCGCGGATCGACAACCTGCGTCCTTTTTGTGAAATGAACATCGCTTCCTCTTTACTGCGCCAAGGATCTAACCTTTCTGCTAACGCAGAGTCCAGAAAAGGCACTACATCCTCGGGAACAGGCACATTACGCCATTTACGCCCCTTCCCAAACACACGGAGAGAATGTCTTTCTACATTATAATCACTCAAATTCAGTGTGTGGACTTCCCCCACCCGAAGCCCCATATAGGACATCAACAAAAAAACTGCTAAATTGCGCTTTTTGTATTTACCATCTATAGAAGATAAAAACCGCCCCAGATCACTTTCATCTAAGTAGACCGGCTCACGATTGATCTCCGTTTTGGATTTCTTAATCCCGGCTGCCGGGTTGTTCTGAAGTAATTCCAGCTCGATCAATGCCTTGAAAAAACAGTTAATCGCAGCATGCTTCCGGTTACGGGTCGCATCACTCACTCCACGTTCGCGGACAGAGGTCAAAAAAGAAATGACATGCAGCTTCTTCACCGTCTCAAGCTTTTTACCATTCAGGCTGTCTAAAAATTGTTTCACATCTACTAAATAGGATTTTTGCGTATAGGGAGTGTACCCGGCATCCTTCATCCAGATGAGAAAGGCCTCCAGCCCTTCTTCGTAGTCTTCACACCACTCATTCATGCCTTAGAGCCTCCTTGTTATCGTTGATCTATATTAAACTTCTCCATTGCTCAGCATGTTTTTGTATCGCGAGTAAGAACTCCGTCAGTACGGGCGATTTCCATTTCTTATGATGATAGGCGATCTGCGTCGCCACACGCTGTGATTCATCATTCCAGTTCAACCTGGCAAGTTTGCCTTCGGAGAGTTCATTTTTCACAGTAATTAATGGAAGAAAGGCAATGCCAAGATCAGCCATCACACATTGCTTTATCGCCTCGATGCTCCAAAACTCTAACGTGGGGTCAGGAAATACACCGTAACTGTTCAAATGCCGTTCAAATAAAGTCCGGTAGGAACAGCCCGTTTCAGTATGAAGTATGGTCACTCCTTTTAAATGAAGGGGTTCTACCTCAGCAAGGTTTAATAAGGGATGATCTGGCGCTGCGATCAGCGTCATCGGCTCATGTACTAATGTTTCTATATTTAAATCTTTATCTTCCGTCTCAGGTTGCAACAAGAACGCTAAATCCAGTTCACCCGAACGGACAAAATCTGATAGTTCCCAGCAAGCTCCAGGCTTCAGAAGAATTTGCACCTTCGGATATTTAGCGCGAAACTCCTTAATAATACCTGGTAAGCGAAATGCAGCTAGAGATTCAGGAGCCCCAATCCGTAAAGAACCCGTAAGTTCACTATCCGAGCGTAACGCGTCCTCTGCTAAAGTGTGCATTCTGGATATTTCCTGAGCGAACGGGAGCAACCGACGCCCTGCGTCGGTTAGGATAATCTTTTTACTGATCCGATCAAATAATGGCTGGCCAATTTCAGACTCTAGTGCTTGGATTTGCGCAGTAATACTGGACTGTGCATAATCAAGCTTCTGTGCTGCTCTAGTAAAACTGCCCGTCTCCACTACCACTAAAAAGGTAAAAAGATGACGTGACTCCATGAATTTCCCCCTAAATGAAAATGAACCATCGGAATATCGAATGGATACTATTCAAAAATTCTGTTTTTCCAATGGATCTATTATCTGCTACTCTAGAACAAAAGACAAGGAAAGCAGGATTAAAAAACATGAAGGAATCCGCTTCAAACACTTTACAAAAAAACATTGGCATGCCTCAGGCTATTGCCCTTTACATCGGGGCTGTGTTGGGTTCTGGGGTCTTAATTGTTCCTGGTTTGGCTGCAGAAATGGCGGGTCCCGCTTCATTACTGGCGTGGGGATTTATGTCGTTGCTGATTTTGCCGATGGCCTTATCAATGGGTCTGCTTTCTGCTAAATTCCCTAACGCCGGCGGTGTTTCCCATTTTGTAACGCTTGCTTTTGGTCCAAAAGCTGGCTCACTGGTGGGGTGGTTCTTTCTGATGTCTGTTCCGATTGGTGCACCTGTTGCTGCACTGACTGGAGCTGGTTATATGACAGCCGCTATGGGATGGGACGAATCTGCAAGAATTACTATTGCTGCTGTTATGTTGGTCATTGGTCTGATTACGAACTGGATTGGCATGCAGGTAGCTGGAAAGGTACAAATAGCGGTAGTTATAGCGATTGTTGCTGTGCTGGTCTTCTCCTTTGCTACTGCACTGCCCCGTATGGAAGTCGAACACTTCACTCCCTTTATCCCACATGGATGGATGAGCATTGGCCAAGCTGCTGCAATCTTATTCTGGTGTTTTATTGGCTGGGAAGCTGTCTCACACCTATCTGAGGAGTTCAAGGACCCACAGCGTGCCGCCGTTAAAGGAGTAACCATCGCCGCTATTATAGTAGGGGTTCTATATTTTCTCTCCGCACTAGCAACTGTTGGTACACAAAGCTACCTCAAAGGTGGATCAAGCACTTCACTCGTCTGGATTATTAGTCAGCCTCTTGGGCGCTGGGGAGGATTTATTGCCGGACTTACTGGTCTGTTCATCTGTACAGCCACAATTATTGCCTATGCAGGAGCTGCCTCACGTGTGGCTTATGCTTTATCCCGCCAAGGCTCTGCGCCGAAATGGATGGGTAAAATGTCCAAACAGTATCATACCCCTATCGGTGGAATAGCTTTTCTTCTGCTCTGTTTTGTATCGGTGATGACACTGTATGGCAGCGGGTCCATCTCCATCACCACTCTGATCCAGTTTCCGAATGCCACTTTTATCCTGACTTATATCGGAGGTTGTGCTGCAGGAATACGCCTGCTCAAAGGAAGTCGCTTAGGTGTGACGATAAGCTGGATTTCTTTTTTAGCAACAGCTGCTGTGTTTCCTTTTACGGGCTGGGCGATAGGCTATCCGCTACTCATCACTTTGGTGTTCGTCTGGATTATCCGTAATAAGCGTAAACAGAGGATACGTGTCTGTGAAGAGATTGGCCCTAAAACGCATGAGGAACAACAAAAGGTGTTGTAAGACTCTAACAAGTCCTAAACTGGCATTCGTTTCAGCAGCTGCTTAGATGGTTATGGAATGAAGAGGGTATACTAGACTATGACCAGTCAAAGGAGACGATAAATCATGCCAAACAAAACTAAGATCATTCTTGAGCCAGCGGCTCAAAAATTTGCCGATGATAATACGAAACCTCCCTTTCTATCTGACCTTGGGCCAGAAAAAGGCCGTGAAACGGTAGATAGCGTACAATCCAGTGAGATATATAAACCTGAAGTTGATATTGAAGATCTAATGGTGCCTGGTGGACCTAACGGTGATGTTTCCATACGAATTGTTCGCCCCCCTAGCTCCTCATCAGCATCGCTGCCTGTTATCCTGTACATTCATGGCGCAGGCTGGGTGTTTGGGAATGCCCATACCCATGATCGCCTGATTCGTGAACTAGCTGTCGGAGCGGAGGCCGCTATTGTTTTCCCAAATTACAGCCTCTCCCCAGAAGCTAAATATCCTACAGCGATTGAAGAAATCTATGCAGTACTCCAGTGGGCAGCTGAAAAAGGAAGCGAGCACGGATTAGATAGTAGCAAGCTTTCTATAGCCGGAGACAGTGTTGGCGGGAATATGGCCGCTGCTATTACTCTAATGGCTAAAGAACGGAGTGGGCCGAAGATAGCAAAACAGCTACTATTCTATCCAGTAACGGATGCCTCGTTTGATACCGAATCCTATCATGAGTTCGCCGAAGGCTATTTCTTGCAGCGAGACGGCATGAAATGGTTCTGGGATCAATATACTACTGACCCTGAGGAACGTAATCAAATCACGGCTTCCCCTCTTCGGGCTAGCCTAGAGCAGCTACGGGATTTACCAGATGCAATGATCATTACTGGTGAAGCAGATGTACTACGGGATGAGGGTGAAGCTTATGCCGCCAAATTGCGGGAAGCTGGAGTGAATGTTACGGCTGTCCGCTTCCAAGGCATCATTCATGATTTTGTCATGCTGAATCCTTTAGCCGAGACTCATGCTAAAAAAGGAGCCATCAAGTTAGCGACTACATGGCTTCGTGAAGGTTTCTAAACAAATCAACTGTTGACATATTCTTTTACTAGGCGAATTGGTTCACACAAGAATTCTTATGTGAAACTGATTCGCCTTTTATCGTTAACATAATGTTTATTATGTTAACAAGTGTATTTTTACAATTGAGAAACAAATATCCATTACCTGCGTCAATATATTATAAATGATCTATAAGGAGCTAAAATCGTGAAATATGTACCGTTTATCCTAAAGACTGTTATATCTTCCTCCTTGCTCGTATCTGGAGCTGGAATATATTTGCCTGGTGCTCAAGCAGCAGTAACAACCCCTACCTCCTCTTCAACAACCGGCGACTCCATCAACATAATTAAACCCTTATGGCACGACAAGGCAGATGGTCAAGGAATTTATAGCCAACAGGCCCCTATTGCAAATGGATTATTCTATTATTCTTCAGGCGGAACACTAAAGGCCGCCGAGCTCAGTACAGGCAAAGTTAAATGGTCCTACAAAAACGGAACAAATCCTGAGATTATAACGAATAATTCAGTTTTCTTTATCACTTATGAGGGTTATCTTGTAAAAGTTAATGCCCAAACGGGGAAGTTGCTTTGGAAGGTTAAGGCTGCCAAAGATCCGATTGAGATCGGTGCTTTCGCGGAGTTAGTTAACGGAGTGTTATACTTCCGTAACGAGCATGGTGGAATTGCAGCTTATCATCCGGTTACTGGTAAAAAGATCTGGGAAAATAAAGATATCCCTATGTATGTAGGAAGTATCGACGGCCTTTATAACGGGGTATTGGTAGTATCCAGTACCGTTGATAATAGGCGTACGCAGTTTTTCGGTCTTGATCCGGCTACAGGCAAAAGTTTATGGAGAATTCAGGGGTTCTATAGCTTTGTTGCTTACCGGAATGGTGAATTAATACTCCGCGAACAAGCCAATGCTGCAAATGATACCTCTAACGAGCCTCTTAAAGGCTATCAGATGACCCTGGTACATATTGATGTTAAAACTGGAAAAGCGAAGACCAAAAAGAACTACAAACCGCTCGAAGATGTCAGTAGACTCGGTAATTATTTCACATCACTTCAAGGCTCGTATCTATATACAGTCGATGGAGGTTTAGATCAATGGGGTGGTCATCCACTATACCGCTTTACCTTAGGTCAAGAAACAACGAGCGAACCCAAAAGTTATCAGGAGTACGGAGATTGGGTGGCTGGACCAGTAAATAACATGGCTTTTTTCCAAAAGGGTGCACAGATCACTGGCGTTCAAATGAACGATAATCGTATTATAAGCTTCAACGGACCGGACAGTCCCGCGCTTAGCGTTCAATTTCTGGGTAAGGGGATTTACGCTGGCTATGAGAATGGCTACTTCTATATCATAAATGCAGAAACAGGAAAAACACTTGGCAAAGTAAAGACCGGAGCACAACAATACGGCACACTATTCAGTACGAATGGTATTCTCTACATCCAGACGGAGCACGATATATTCGCGATCCCCCTGCCAAAAGAATTAAAATAGTTGTTGTTACTCCTCTTCTTTTGCAGCCACTTCTCGTTTAAACTCACTGGTTCGACTCTCCAGATGAACTGACCCGCTGTTCCCAATCTGGAAGGTCGTGCCAGAACCAATCGACAGAATTTTGATATATTGTATATTAATCGTTGATTCTGCGGAATCCTTTAATATCACAAACTCATCCGCTTCATGCCCTTCGTTTGTCCACACAGGGATAGGAATATCTATTAGTGTAGTATCTTTCGTACGATTATTAATCTCCTTTATGTCAAAAAGGTAATTCTCCTTGCTTCCCAGAAATTTAGATTGAACCCGGTTTACAGATCCACATATAAAAATAGAACTGTCAGACAGATTGTTGATATAGACATCTTGTATGCGAGAGATATGCATAGATTAACTGCCTTTTTTAACTTGATCTGGAGCGCTCTGAGTATATTCTATTACGCTGTCAAACGCCGAGGAGCAATGAATGGATTGAGTATCCCCTACTAAAAATACTGATGAACCCGAGATCGAAACGACTTTCACTGCATTGACACTAATATCTCTATTGATCACCGTTATCTTCATTCGTCTCCCGCCTTCCGGTTATATTTATTTCCAAATGACGCTCTACTGCCGTAACGATATCTCGTTTGATTTGCTCTACAATAGATGCGCATTCTTCATCAGTGTATCCACGCCCTTCCACTGTGGCAGGGAGTTGGCTTACATACTCGTTAATCCGTCCATCCATCTGATTCAGCAGATCCTGAGTCACCATTTGGATATATTGCTCATCAATGCTTAAATTCTTCTCTTTTTCTAATCGTGAAAATTGCGAGGGAACCTCTTCTTGCACATACTTCAAAATCTGTGGGCGAATCTGATCCGATAAGGCAGTTGTACCTACCTCCTGCTCTCCAATAGGTTTACCGTTGATCATCGCTTCATCCAGATTGTTCCCCTCATTCGGTGTAATGCCTATATTTAAAGTGCCTTCCAGCTTTTCGATTTTTAATTGTTCAAAATGATAATTAATAGGTCCTATACTTGCAGATTTATTGTTCTTTATGCTGTCTACATCGCCTTGCAAATCTCGAAGCTGCTTCTCTAGCTGTTGAATCTTCTCCGCTTGCAATCTTAGTGCATTAAAAACCTGTTGAGCATAATACGGATGCATACAACCCCCTCCTATGGTTTATTGTATGCGGGGACAAAGAGCCTAATTCAGATGTGCATATAGTTCCGCCGCTGGCGGTAAGGGCACAAGGGGTGAATCCATTTTTTCCGTTGGAGTCGTTGGAGGCGTTGTTGGAGCTCCAGGGGTCTCATAATTATGAGACAAAGTATTGATTCGTCCCGATGTACCTACCTGAAGAACCGAGGAATTAGAGATAGTGCCGATTTTTAGATTATAGATCGATATGCATTGATACACCGTAATGTTCATTTAAACCCCACCCTTAAGGAGGTGATACTTGATCCACCACATCTGAATCCATCGTATTAGTACTACTGGCCGCATTATTCGTTATATTCGTACCTATGGAGTCACCAATGGAGAAGGAGTTGGCACCGGCATAAATTTTAGAGTTGCTGCTCAGGATAACGGATGCCGTATTTCCTACTAAGACTGTGGAGCTTGGGCCTACGCTATTGATTTTAATATTGCCGATGATTGAAACCACCAAACCACTCCTCCTTTCGGAATGATAAGCTATTCTATGTAGATATTCGCCCAGATGTCACTGAATAAGTCAAACGCCCATACAATAGATAAAAAACCGTAGGAGGCGTAGAGCCATGAGTCCCAATAAGACGAACCCTTTAGATTGGATGAATGAAGATCCCTTTTTTAAGAAAAAGTTATCCTTGAAAGCTCTTGAAGAGCAGTGGAAGTTGGATCCTAACCAAATTGACGGGTATGTCGAAAAAGTAATCCGTGAAGCAACTGCAGCGACCTCCTCTTCATTTATGAACGAAACCTCAAGTTTAAGTTTTGAGCATATTGACACTCATAATCACCTGATTACCAAAATTCGTATTCCGAGCGGAATCCACCCCGAAAGTATATGGGCACAAATCAATCGCACACAAATAAAATTAACAGGTTTAGGAAAAGATCATAGCGAGATTATTCAGTTGCCAGTTCCCGTCATTCCAGATCAGAGCAGAGGCACTTATAAGCAAGGTTCCCTGCAATTCAGAATGCCTAAAATGTCAGCGGGAAGATTCAAAGATATCGACATCCGTTATTTATAAAATATTCCTTTAAAATCCACCTATTTTACTCGTCCAAGTGCCTCGTTCCCCCTAAAAAATCGCCTTAAAATCAAAACAGCGTATAATTTAAGTTATACGCTGTTTTTTAAGGGTGTTTTTTGGCCCTTTTTCTTCCGATTTCTATTCTTTTCGCTCTTCGAACTTTAAGTTCCTCTTGGTCATAAGATGGAGTATTAAGAGTAAAGGTGGGGTCAAATCATGTCTAAAAACAAACGCGGCAAAGCACTTTGGCGCATTCCATCCCGGGCCAGAGGAACATGTCCTATCTGTGGAAGCACACGTATTAAGCTGTTGTACTTCGGGAAAGGCATTTCAGGTGAAAAGCTTAACGTATGTAAGAAATGTGATGGGAAGCAAAAGGCATGAAAGCACTTAGCAGATAATTCACAGAACAGGTTACCAAATAAAGTGCGACCTTAACCTCGAACCTAGCCTCGACAAAAAAGCTATCGCACTTTGCTTGGTAATCCTTCACTTTCAAAAACTTTTATAGTTCAATCCGATATCGTCTTTCCTCATTCGTTAGAATGAATCCGACAGATTCATATAGCCGTAATGCAGAATCATTTTCCGTAAGCACCATCAGACATGCCTCTTCCAGTCCGTGGGTTCTAAAATAGCTCAATGCTCGAAAAAGCATGTACTTAGCAATTCCAGATCTTCTCCAAGGTTCAAGTACAAATACATTCTCGATGTAGCCACCCTCCTCTTCCTGCCAGACCATTAAGCTACCCGCAACCTTCTCTCCTTCTCGAACAACAAGTGATGTCCAGAGCGGATTTTGTTTAAACTCAGCTAACCGTTCTTTTCCTAGCGGAGTTTCCGGCCAAACCTCAGCTTCTAATTCCAAATAATGCGCTTCTTCTTCAGGCGTCTCCATATCCCAGGTTGCGAATTCAAACGCCTCAGCCAGAGTGGGTTCAGACAAGCTATCACTAAGATTGTGTTTCATCTTAAATAAGCTATTATAATGAGAGAAGCCCTTCACTTTTTCGAAAAATTGAGTATTCAAGACCTCTGCCGAATCGTTCCCTACACATAGAGTGGTTTTGTACTCCTTCGATAACGTTTCTTTTAATTCAAGTGCTCTTAATAAGAGTGACTGATACACTTTTTCTAATAAATCATAATCGCCTTCACGTTCTGGTATTGTTTTTAAGTTCAGGTAGATCGAATGTCTGCTATCCTTGGAACGGCCGGGCGGCACAATATTGATGATGCTCACTTGACCTTTGGCCACCATTTTACCGTCCTCGAAAGCGCAATATACATTTTCCCAATTTTCCTCATTCCCAACCCACCAAAAAACAACATTCCCCTTTGAAGATACTGAGTTATAAAGTTCACCAAGTAATGGCATGTCACCTTGTTCAAAATGACGAATAGTAGTCAATACAAAACCCCTTTTCAAAACATTAATATGGAATATATTTATAATAACATGCATGTCCACGCTTTATTTGGTAATGAATTGTTATAAATAACTTCTCCTTGTTGTAACATTTTTCAGCAGAACCCTGTCTTACTTATATAGGGGGACTGAAAGATGAGAAAACGATTTTTTATAGGGATTACGATATTTCTGATTGCTTGTGGAGTTGTTCTTGGTATAGGGACGATATCAAATCTTCTGAGTCCGTTTAAAAGCTTCTCAGTCATCGTAGATAATCAATCTGATGTTGATATTAGCTCTATCGAAGTAGGATTAATTCGTGCGGATTCAAAGAAATTGTATACAAATCCAATAAAAGCAGGACAAAAGAAAAAATTTAAACCAAAATTGAGTTTAAAAGGTGAAGGTGCTATATATCTTCGATACACCAACTCTAACGGACAGTCTAAAGAACAAACCGTGTGCGGTTATACCGAATATTTATCAGGTCATTCCAAAGTCACGATTACTAATGAACGCACAACCGTTGTTCAGCAATGTAATTAAGTTTTTTAATTTGGAAGATGGGTCAGGTCGAATCCTAGAGGGAATACTTCCTCAAAGTTATCTTGCTTTTCATATAAGCTATACCAAGTTTCTGCAATAACATCAGGATCACCAGCTGTTCCAGCTTGTATCATTGTCCCTATGGAAAGATGGCCGACAAATACTCCTTTATCTATTAACTCATTGTGTAAAGCATTAGCATAATTTCGTATACCGGACATTACAATGCCGCCATTTCCTACAAAAGGTAACGGGAACATAGCAGAAATACCAGTGGTAAAAAGAATGGCCCCTGATCCTCTATGGATCATATCGGGTAATACTTCATTAACTGAAAGAACGGCGGGCAGCAAGTAACTGTTTATTTGTTCCAACACACTTTGAGGTGTCGTTTTCAGCACATGAGTGAATTTATCCCACCCTGCATACGGACTGAACTCTAGTACATCGATTGAACCAAACTCTTTTATTATCGCTTGAAAGACTTGTTTTAGAGCTGCTAAATCTGTCACATCCGCTACAAAAGATTGTGCTTCAATATTAAGTTTCTTAAGTTCACTTATAATCATTGATAATTTCTCGGGATTGCGTGAAATGACAGCCACCCTAAATCCATTAACTCCGAATTTTTTAGCTAGAGACAATCCTAACCCAGGCCCTGCACCAACGATAACAATATTTTTCATTTTTGATGAACTCCTTTTCTATGATATATTAAAGTAACAGCTGTTGCTTTAATTGCTAATATACAGCTACTAATTTAATGTATCAATCAACAATCAACCTGCAAATGTTGCTATAGCAACAAGATTGCTAAATTGTTGGGTAGGAGCGAAGTAATGGCTACTAAAGTAAACAATATTCGACTGACACAGACTAAACAGTCTTTAATTGACTCCTTTTTACGGTTAGTTTCCCTGAAGGATTTTGAGAAAATAACAATCGTCGATATAACAAAGGGAGCTAAAGTTAATCGAGCCACGTTCTATGCACACTTTAATGATAAATATGAATTATTGGATTATATTATTGGTGATTCGGCATCCGCTGCTATTGTAAAACATACTGAAGGAGAAATTAAATTCGATCAAGAAGGCATCATTCAACTCGTATTATCGGTATTCGATTTCTATCAGCAACCGAACATACAATGCCGCAGCAGTTATATAGGGATGATTGTCCCTCAATTGAAAGAGAAGATTATAAATGAACTGAAGGTTCACTTATCTAACGCTTTAGGAGATATTTACCCATATAACGAGAAAAGCTTTTATGTACCGATCATCGCACAAATGATCCATGAAGGTGTCTATCAATGGGTAACAGGGAATAATACTATAAATCAACAAGAAGTCGCCGAGAGAATTTCATCATTAGTCGTACGCGGGCTGCAATCGTGAGTTAAAATCAGAAGATTCCTCAGACCTTTCCGCTGCATGACACTAAGGGGCCGAGCTCGTCATTTACAGACGAACTCGGCCCCTTGTGATACAGAATATTATCTGACCGTGCTATACATCAATCGTTTACACATTCCCCGAAAGATTTAATTGCCATGACACACCAAATTGATCCGCCACCCAGCCAAATTTCGAACTGAATGGATATTCGCCTAGTGGCATGAGCACCTGTCCACCCTGGGATAATGCTGCATAAACGCGGTCAATTTCAGCTTCACTTTCACAATTCACATATAAGGATACCGCTGGAGTAAAGGTGAATCCATGCTTCACGTAGCTATCTATACACATAAAGACTTGTCCATGTAATGAAAAAGAAGCCTGCATGACACTCCCTTCAGGTCCTGCTTCGTCTGCTCCATAACGTTTAATATTGATGATTTCGGAGTAATCAAATAAAGAAGTATAGAAATTCATAGCTTCTTCAGCCTTTCCTTCGAACATTAGAAAAGTCATTATCTTTTGATTCAGTTCCTTCATAATTGTCCAGCTCCTTACAGTCATTTTATACGGATCATCTCATATCATTAACGCTTTCGTATACTTTCAAACGGGCATATACGGTTTCAAGAACGGGATACGCAACTTGACCAGGTACAGCCATCGCCAAAAGTGCACCATGCAGATGCTCAGCTTCCACTGGCAGATGTTTAAGCATATCCCTATGCATAGAGGAGGTGAATTCGGGCAGCACCGAATCCATCTTTTGCATCGTGACCGATACCATATCTGCTCCAACAGACATACCTGCACTTTGCGCTATACTCACGATCTCATTCAGAAGCTGCTCATAAATAGCACGCGCTGTAGGTGAGGCTAAAATGGGTCCAACCGAGCTATCCATTAAAGTTGTAATCCCGCTTAAACTAGCCACGAATATATATTTCTGCCACACTTCGCGCTGAATATCAGAACTTAGTATCACAGTGAATCCTGCTTTATCCAAATGACTGAGAAGTTTCTGCGTTCGTTCTGACTCCCCACCTGCCCATTCCCCAAACACAATACTATGAAAAGAACTACTTTGTATGATAGCTCCATTAGAATCTAACGTTGTTTCGATATAACAAAGACCACCCAGTACCTTTTCTGCTCCAAAATGCTGCTGCAAAATACCAAAATGTTTATACCCATTAAGGAGCGGGAGAATCATTGTATTTTCACCGACGAAAGGGGTTAGATCCATCATCACCAGAGGTAAATGATAGGCCTTCACTGCAATAATAATACAGTCAAACGGCTCTGCCTTCTCCCCATATGTAATCGTCCGAACGGGAGTCTGAAAGTCACCATGCACACTTTTTATTGCCAGACCCTCATCTTCTAACTGCTTTTGTTTAGTAGAACGGACTAGAAAAGTTACATCTTCCCTTTTTTGAACCAGACGCCCTCCAAAATAACCACCAATAGCTCCTGCACCCACGAATAGAAAACGCATGTAATTCTCCCCTTTTTTCACCTTATTTTAAACAAATAAAAAGACCGCTTAGCTTATCCGCTAAACAGGTCCGAATGGCAAAAAAAGAGTCAAGTATCGACCGTTCTTTTGTCTCGGTCCATACGGATCTGAGCAAAATCCAACGAGTTCACCTCCATGGCTACAAATAAATTACTATTCATAAATCTGATCCATCTAGAGCGCCATTCGATTCTATCGATACAGCCTCCCTGGAAAGTATAACAAAAGAAAAGCTTAAAGCCTAGTTTTAATCCATAACTTGGAGATGTCCAGAAACCCGAAGGAACCGGTGTGCAGACCAAACAGACTTTGATTTAGCTGAGCTTTTTTATTCATATGACAGCCATGCAGCACCCAATAATTGTCTCGTAAAATTCCCTCCGCTTGATTCAGCAGCTTCACCCGTTCATCCTTTGGAGATTCTGTGAAAGGACCTAACACCTTTGAAAACAATGAAATCTGGTCCTTTCTAAGCAAAGAAAATAAATAATTAGATTTATTATTAAAGTAGTTAATCATTCCCCATTGCCAATCATCTTCTAACACCTCTTCAGCAAGCTGGATCTCGGCTGTTGTCTGTATATGATCTGCCTTAAACTCATTGAAAAAGTATAATTTAATTTGCAAACCAATGGAGGCAGCGCGTGCTTGGAGCCATAAAGCTTCTTCTCGTTCTTCTTTTTTATCCTTAGTCGCTAAAGTAATGACTTCTCCCTGATACCCATTTTCCACTAAAAGCGCTTGGGCATGTTCCAAAGTTGGATCTAGAAGCTCTCTCTTACTGCTCTCCCATGGCAAAAAGCTATCTGCTGGAGTGATACGATTGCCACCCAACTCTTTTATTAAAGCCGTTCGACTGTAAAGGATACGGATGATTTGGCGAAACCATAGCTGCTGATGAATCCCCTCTCTATGAAAATTAAACAGAATATATCTGCAGCCTAAGGCCGGGTAATCTATACTGTGATTGCTGATGATATCAGGTAAAAGTTCCCCATGTTCAGGATCTGGCAGCTGGTATTGGCGTTCATTAGAAGCTTCTTTTGGCAAATACCAAATCTCAACACGATCCAGGAGCGGCCGAATTCCGAAATAAAAATCAAAAGCTGCCAGCACCAATACATCCTCATTTAAATCCAATAAACGGTAGGGACCTGTACCGCTCACTTCACTAGTGATGTCTATATCGTATGGGAGAATGGACATGTGAATACAACTGAACAGATGCAGAAAAAAGAGATTTGGACGTGACAGCACAAACCGGATTCGATGATCTCCTTCAACCTCTACTCGTTCGATATCCTTATAAAGGCTAACCGCAGGGCTGTTCAAGTCGATAAGGCGTTGCAGCGTCTCTTTTACATCTCTCGAGGTCATGATCCTTCCGTGATGAAATCGCACCCCCTTGCGGAGGTAAAAAATATAACTTGTATGGTCCTCATTAGCTTCCCACATATGGGCCAAACCAGGAAGAAAGGTATCGGTCGTTGCGTCATAAGTAACTAGTGTGCTATAGATCTGACCCAGCAAATAGGATTCAAAAGCGGTGTATACATAAGCAGGGTCCAGTACTTCCATATGCCGGTTACGGGTAATCCGCAGGACGTCCAGCCCTGAGGTTGACTCTGCTTCACTACGGAAACCCATCTGTTTATTTAACATCGTTAACAATCGTTCCTTTAAGGGACCGGTCACCTGATCGCTGCTCATCAATTCGATAGCTTCTTTTATCTTGCCTTTACTGACTAACTCCTGAAAGCTATCTTCGAATACCTCATCAATACTTTTTAAAAAAGTAAGTTGAGAGATATGCCCCCTGCCTCTCCCCGGCTGCCATTGAATATATTCCTGCTCTTCCAGTTTCCGCAGCACGAATTTAACATTACGTGGAGTGCAAATCAGGATCGAAGCCAATAAATCTATCGTCACAGGAATTGGTTCATTCACTTTGAACGAACTAGTAACACCTGTTGCTAAACATAAAAAATGATTACTTATCTGGTCCAAATGGTTCACTCCTTTAAAGGTGAAATGGTCAATGTAATTCTTACACTTTTCCTTCCCCCTTTTATCATTATAATTATACATAAATCAACAAGAACTATGTAGCAACAATATTAGAGCATTAAGACTAGGAGATCGTAATCATTATGAATCAGCATCTAAGGCACATTCACCCTCTAGCCTGGACAATTATCATCGGCACCATGTTCGGACGTCTGGTGACCTCGATGAGTATCCCGTTCTTATCCATCTACCTAACCCAAGTTCTCGGAGCTTCCCCGACACAAACAGGGATTACGGTCGCGGTTAGCTCGCTGGCAGGTGTATTGGCCAGTTTTTATGGCGGTTATATTTCTGATATTGTTGGCCGCAAAATCGTGATGTTAATCTCGGTATTTGGCTGGGCGGCCGTCTTCTTCGGATTCTCAGTGGCTCAACATCTATGGGTATTTTTCCTGGTGAACACCTTGAACGGCTTATGTCGATCTGTATTCGAGCCTACTTCACGGGCTCTTTTGTCCGATATTACACCACCCGAGAGCAAGCTGCTTGTCTTTAATCTTAGATATGCAGCCATTAATCTTGGTGTAGTATTTGGTCCAATCATTGGTCTACAGCTCGGCTCTGCGGAATCAACTTTTCCTTTTCTAATCGCCGGAATCGTATATGTTGCATACGGAATTGTATTATTCATGCAATTTAAGGCACATCGTTCAAGCATGCCCGCCCGTACACAAGCTCAAGCACCACGTTTACTCGAAGCTTTGACAATCACCGGTAAAGACCGTGTGTTCCTACCTGTACTTCTGGGTACCATCTTTTGTGTGTTAGGATACGGTCACTTCGGCTCAACAATGGCTCAATATTTAGCGATGAACACACATTTCACCAATGGCGGGCAATTGTTCTCCTATATGCTGTCTTTGAATGCTATAACCGTGTTAGTAGTGCAATATCCCATTGTACGAACGGCAAGTAAATTTCCACCGATTGTCCCTTTAATCCTTGGGAATATCTGCGTTGCACTTAGTCTTCTCTTAGTGGGGCTTGCTGGTGGTGTGGCTCTATTAATGATCAGTGTAGTTCTGTTCACTATAGGGGAAGTCTTACTCTTTACGATGATGGATATGTTGATCGATCGGATTGCCAAACCTGAAATGAAAGGAACGTACTTTGGTACGATTGGCTTTAATAATTTAGGGAGTGTTATGGCACCTATCTTCGGGGGTGTGTTGTTAGACCATTATGGCGCCCAGAATGGCCTTGCGATCTTCGTACCGCTGGCTTTAACAACAGCTTTTGGTCTTCCTTTTCTTCTCGTAGCGCACAAAAGACTTGTTGCCAGAGAGAAATTAACACTTAGTGTTGAAACTAAAGCGTTAAAAGGATAACTTATCCAATTAAATACATTATTTTCTGGAGCATCCTCATCTCAGTTAACATAATCATTGTTATGTTAACTGACTATATGAATTAATTCATTTATCAGAAAACCGGGACCGTATCTTTGCAGAATATGCAATAGCTACGGTCTCTTTTACATAGAAAAAACGGTTAATCATAGATTCCCTGCAGAAAACTCAACTGGTCTTTCACATATTGCCTTAGCTCTAAGGGCTCCATGATTTCGGAATGTCCTATTATGCTCCAGATATTAGCACATGCACTTTCATAACCAAACATATTCACTTTTAAAATGAATCCATCCCCTTCTTCCCTCATTTCCATGACCTCTAACTGAGATAAAGAAGACATTGTTCTGTTATCAGCTCTGATCACAACAGGATAGATCTCTTCTTCTTTACAAGCTTGCTTAAAAACCTGTCCCTGCTGCTTCCAGTGCTCTTCTAATGAAAAATCCATAGGTATACAGTACTCTTCTTCCACAAGCTGCGTAGAGGCAATTCGCTCACATTTAAACGTGCGGATTTGATTAGCTTCTTCACAGTAGGCTATAAGATACCATTCCTCTTTTTTCACCACAAGACCATAGGGCTGTAATTTCCTGTATGATATTTCTCCGCTAACCTTTTGGTACGCAATCTGTAGTTTCTGAGATCGCCAAACGGCGGTCCGAATAGATTCCAGACAGGGAATTTCTATTCGTTCTGTCCACCAAGGTGTGTCATCAAAATAAAAGCGTTTTTGCGCTTTCTGAATGTCAGGTTGGTAGGATGCGGGCAATGTTTTTTCTAATTTCAACAGCGTCGTCTTCAGCTTAAGGCCAGATTCATAATGTCCCCCAGAATAGATGCCCATACCTGTTAAATATAGATTGATTACATCTTCACCATGTAACTGCTTCAGGTTAACTGTGTATCCCTCCATTAAAGAGATGCCACCATTCGGTCCCGACATAGACAACAAAGGAATTCCAGCTTCAGCTAGTACATCAATATCTCTATAGATTGAACGTACAGAGGTCTCCAAGGCTTGAGCTAGTTCATTGGCCTTCATTTTCCCTCTCGACTCCACTAATAATAAAATAGCAATCAAACGATGCAAGCGCATGAGAACCTCCGAGCTTTTCTTTTTTTATTAAGTATACTTCAAAATTCTTGCCATGATGTTGTCAACAATAACAGCTTATGATTAGTTCATTACATAAAGGGAGCTGAAACATATGAAAATTGCCGTATTAGGAACAGGGTTCGGAGCTTATCATGCAGAATTATTGACGAAAAATAAGCATGTAGACAAAGTTATTGTTTATGGTAGAAATGAAGCTAAGCTGCAAAATTTAAAACAAGCGTTAGGCGTTGAGATTACCACAAATATAGAAGATATTATGCTTGAGACCACGATTGATGTAATCGATATCTGTCTGCCCGTGACTTTACATAGACAGTATGCCGTTGAGGCGCTTAAGCATGGAAAACATGTATTCTGTGAAACTCCCGTATGCATTACCATTGAAGATGCCCTTGCGATGAAGGAAGCAGAACAATTGTATGGCAGACGAATTCTCGTGAACCAATTTATTAAATTTGATCCTGCGTACAAATATTTATACGAAACCACTTCTAATGAGAAATATGGAAAGCTTTTAGCCTTCACCTTAAAAAGAGAAACGTCTCCTCTCTGGGGGGATCTCGGACTTCATTCTATCTCCACAAATCTGATGATTCACGAACTTGATTTTGTGACTTGGCTGCTTGGATCGTTAAAAGAATACTTTGTGTGGGGAACCGCTGGTGGACGAATTGAACAAGCTTTAGTACGTACCCATTTTCAGAAAACGAATGTCTCCGCAGAGATCGTTGTTTCCTCACAAATGCCAGCTGGTTATCCTTTTACGGTGGGGTATGAGGCTTATTTTGAACAAGGAAAACTTGTCTATCAAGAAAGTGACGACATGAACGGCACGGTTGAAGGATCATTAATAGAATATACCTCTGCAGGTAAACAGCAACTATTGATAGAACAAGCTAATCCTTTTGAAAAGAGTATTACGCATGCTCTCCAATGCTTAGAGTTGGGTACTACATCAATAATCGAGTTAGACTATGCCTTACAAGCTATGGAACTAGCAATAAAAATAGAAAAAAAGCTTGTGTAAACATAAGGGTTGGTGTAGATATCCTTTTTCATGGGTTTTGTTTGTATGGGCGTAGTATTTATGGAATTACTAGATAGTAGCTAGGGTGAGGAATAGGTTTTGAGTTTTTTGTTGTGAATTTTTCATATGTTGAAATTGTAGAATAAAGTAGTAAATTTAGTCCTTTTTGGTACGCATGCTTAGTTCTTGTTCATAAAAGCTGTTATTTTACAGCATTTTGGAGGGATTTCATCCTGGGATTAAGGTCGTTCAATTAGAGGATAAATTAGTTATAAAACCAGCAGCAGTCTTGGACTGGAAAATGAAGTCCTATCTTTACTCCACCTCTATTTACTTTTCCCATTTAAAGTACAAACCTACATCACGTTATTCTGCCCGTTAGCTGAACAGGCTGCCCATGATCTCGGCAGCCTGTTGTCATTGTGCTATCGTGCCCCATTAGCGTAATCGCGAGATTTATTAAATCTAACGATTAGTTTCAGAAAACTGAATCGATTGGATTGTATCAGTTGATGGGTCAAATTGGATTGATACAAAAACCCCAAACTCGTTACCTGCTTTGCTTCTAATCCATAGTTTGAATTTCTCTTCAGACTTTTCCGGTGTTAGTTCAGTACGACCAATGTGCTTATAATCAATTATGACTGCATTGTATCGTTTTTGTGTTTCCTCTACTGCAATTTTGCCCCATTTTGCGTATTCAGGCGCAGCCTCTACTGTAACAGTAGAAAAAATAAGTATCGCCAAAAATGATATCAGTATTTTTTTCATAATAACCGCCCATCTGGAGAAGTTTTCAGTAATATCTCCCACTTTATCCAAATGTATTCTTAGACAACTTAATGCCAGCGTGCAAGACCTAGATTTAGGAAAGTCATATATAA
Source organism: Paenibacillus sp. FSL H7-0716 (assembly GCF_038002705.1). Classification (NCBI taxonomy): domain Bacteria; kingdom Bacillati; phylum Bacillota; class Bacilli; order Caryophanales; family Paenibacillaceae; genus Paenibacillus; species Paenibacillus sp. FSL H7-0716. Next base: position 119,351 of record NZ_JBBODA010000015.1, on the reverse strand, counting down.
TAAAGGGTTCCACATATTAGTCATGACTAATATGTGGAACCCTTTATGCTTAACTATCGTACTCCGTTAGGATTCCTGTAGAACGAATGTTTTAAATCGCATTGTTACTCATGTGGCATCTTGTCCATATCCATATACAACACACTTTCACTCCTCCTTAAATGCTGATACCTTCATTGTATTGAATTCATCAACTCATAGTAATATTTAGAATCACTAGTCTTATAAAGGCTATACCAGGCGTCTAATGTTTTTGGAGAAAACACATCCAAAGCTTTCAAGATCTGTGCAGAAAATTCCAACGGAGCTATTCCAGATGCTGTGATCAGTTTTCCATCAGTTACAGCAGACTCCATTTTGTAATACTTTTCTCCTGTATAAGTGGGACAGATCATTCTAAGGTATTCCAGATCATTGCTTGTATGCCCACGTGAATCCAGCAATCCTGTCCGGGCAAGTCCCATTGTCGCACCACAAATCGCTGCAACCCATATACCTTCCCTTAAACACCTCTCAGCGATTTTTAAGAGGGGGTGGTGAATGGTTTCTGTCCATGTATCTCCACCGGGTAAAATCAATAGATCTGATCTTTCAATACTGCACTCATCCAATTTGATGTCAGGCAGTATTTTCAATCCGCCCATTGTAGTTACTGGAGTCTTATCAATTCCCACGGTAACTATTTTTGACGGGACCAGCCCTTTTTTATAATATCTTCCCGAGTTCAGTTCGGCAGTTACGTAGCCTATTTCCCAGTCTGCCATTGTGTCAAACACATAAAGATATACCGTATTATTCATTTGCAAGTTCTCCCTATTTTACGATTCATCAAGTGATACCAACCATCGGTAATCAATGATTATCATCATTATAAAATGACTTCACTGACATCCGCTGTCAGTGAAGTTATTAAAGTTGATAATATTCCATTAACTCCGACACCACACCAACAAGTTTTTCCTTCAAACTCTGTGGTTCGATTACTTGAATGGATTTTCCGTAGGATAAGAGAAAATTAGGAACATAGGCATGAATTGATTTTTCCTCAAGTAAAAAGATTGCTTGATTTGATGTGCGCTCTTTCAGATGATGCCCTAAAAACCAATGCAGGCATAAGTCATCCAACGCCTCTGACCTACCTTCGATAATTAAAGCAATTAACCCTTCCTTGCCGACTAAATCAGGTAATAGATTTTGCAAAAAAAATTCCCGAGCCAAAAAAGCTTCGGAACGTTTAAATATGTTTTGAGTCCGCTTGATTTGTAAAATCCGTTCCACCCGAAAGCTGCGGATCTCATTTCTCAGTTGGCAAAATGCAACAATATACCATTTATTGTTCCAGTACACTATTCCATAGGGATCTATCAGCCTAGTCTTGGGTTGATCATCACGGCGTGTGTGATAATCAATTTCTACAGAGAATTCGTTTGCTACAGCTTGCTCCAATTCCGCTAATACTGGCTGAATAGAAGGGTCTCCCCTACGGTTTATAACTTCAAATCCAGCTAAATGACGGCTGAGAACACTTTCCTGTTCCTGATTAGAATACATTTTCAATTTGGATGTCGCATTACCTAGTGCCTCACTCAAAGGGTATCCGGCTTCTTTTGCAAAAACAGCAGCATGAAGAAGTGCTTTTTTTTCTTCAATATCAAATAGCAGAGGTGCTCGGATAAAATTATTCAGTAAGCTATACCCGCCATTATGACCAGTGTCGGATATTATAGGCACTCCACTGGCACTTAGCGCATCAATATACCGATAGACTGTCCTTATATTTATTTCTAACTTTTCGGATATTTGTTTTGCGGTCATTTTAACGCCCGAATTCAGCATCCATAGGATTGCCAGCATATTATCATTTTTTGGCATCACATATACCTCATCTTTTATTAGGATCGCTCTAAATTATTAGCTTTGCTGCTTTTACTCTCAACTCAACTTTCTGCTTTACCACAACTTGTGATACAGTTCACCGAGAATGATCTTAAACTAAGCTGCCCGTTAGCTGAATAAGCTAACAGTCATTCCCTAGAATCCTTTGATAGACCTCCGCATAGGAAAACTTAAGTTGTTCTCGCAACTTTTTATTTTCTTCTTCGAGCTTCTTCATCTTTCGTTTTAACGACGCAATGATGGCGTCCTTGTTGTTTTCATCCATCTCCCGCTTAATTTGTTTCGGAGTCAGCGCTTGAGCTTGCTGCTGATGAAGTGACTCAATGCGCCACACGTATCTCAGGATTGCATACTCCGGTAAGCACTTTATTATTCAGTCTAATACTTGTTTTCATCGAACGCCAACAGATAATTGCATTTCTCTGCCTCATGCGTTACACTCTTTATATTGACAAATTTGCAGGTCTATAAAAAGGAGGTTAACGCGCCCATGTGCCCCCGTACCAAAGAACAAAATGAGCTCATACGCATGCAGCGCAGGGAACAAATCCTGGACTTCGCCGCGCGCACCTACTTCCGTACAGGCGGAAGCTTTGATATTCGCGACGTCGCCCGCGAGGCTGGTCTCGGTTATGGCACGGTATACCATTATTACCCCAACCGGCATTTACTAATAGAAGATGTGCTGAGCAGCGGCTTCGAGCGATGTGAGCAAACCCTGACTCAATGGGCGAACATCAGCCGGGACACCCCTGACGACAAGCAGTTGTTAACGTATTGCAAGACGCTACTCCGGTTGTGGCAGTCAGATGTCCGCGCATATCTCGTCTACAAAATGGCAGCGGAACATTTTACAGGCTTACCAGAGAAAGATCGGCATCCTGCCAAAAGACGATTCACGGAAAGACTGTATGTTCCACTCCAATCGATCATCCAGCGTGAAGACGACAGCGTCGACCTTATGCTTGCCGTGTTGGTCAGCTGCTGCGGTCTGCACTACTATGCGAACACTTCCGAGTTGGACATCGATCGAATTGCCCAGCTCGCGATGCAAGCTATTACAAAGGAGTCCTAATACAAACATGGTTATCTTAAAAAGCAAGTATGAAATCGAAGCCATCCGCAAGGCGTGCCAGGTTGTGGCCGAATGCCATCGTACAATTGCCCCGCTCATCAAACCGGGCATCACAACGAACGAGATTGAGCGCATATTCGAGGATATTATTTTGAAGCACGGCGCCAAACCATACACAAAGGGCTACAATGGCTATCAATATGCGACTTGTGCCTCCGTCAACGACGTAATTGCACATGGCTTTCCTACAAATAAGCCACTTGAGGAAGGCGATATCGTGACGATCGACACGGTAGCGGAGCTCGACGGCTGGCTCGGCGATTCAGCCTGGAGCTATGCGGTCGGGAAGATCTCACCGGCGGCTGAGAAGCTGATGCGCGTCACGAAGGAGTGCCTTGACCTCGGCATAGCGCAGGCACAGCCCGGCAATCGGCTCGGAGACGTGACGAGCGCAATCCAGCAGCATGCCGAATCGAACAACTTCGGCGTCGTGCGTGACCTTCTCGCTCATGGCATCGGTCGTGACCTGCACGAGGAGCCTACCTATATGCATGTCGGCAAGCCCGGCAAAGGCCCCCGCATCAAGGAAGGCATGGTATTCACGATCGAACCCATGATCACTGAAGGCACCTACAACATGACAATTGATCAGGACGGATGGACCGCCCGGACGCTGGACCGCAAGCTCGCCGCCCAATACGAGCATACGATCGCCATCACCGCTGAAGGACCACAAATCCTGACCGCGCAATAGAACAATTAGAAGCCGACCAACGAGAGGGTCGACTTCTTTTTTATTTATTGAGCAGAACTTCTTTCTTCATCCGATACATGTGGGATCTTCTCACATAGGTAGAGTAAAGAAATGGCACGCGGACCGATTGAATTCTTAATGCAAAAAGGATGCTAAACTTAGGAACAACAAAATCCCCCTCAATCTGAGGGGGGGCTATTGCAATGCATTACGTCTCTCCTAACATTTCCTACAAACGCTAATGATAGAAGAAGATGACGGAGAAAACGGCGTTTTATCCCAGTCACCATATTGATGTTCGATGCGAAAGCCGTGACGGGTTAATAAAGCATGCAGCGTATTTGGATCCGTAAACCGACAAGCAATTCGGGAAGTCGTTCGCTTATACCCCCAATCACGCATCGTAACCCAATGCATGATATGCTGGCCAGCATCGTAACATTGGGTGCCTGATACCTTGACGTTATTTCCATCTTTATCAATAAATGATCCCCATTCTGTCTCCTCTTGATCGGATAAATCCGTTCCCTCCGGATTACGGGTCTCAAATGCAAAGATTCCATGAGATTGTAAATGTTTGTGAACAGTCGTGAGCAAATCGCTTTGATCTTGATCACTTAAAAATGCCTGAAATGCATTACCAGTCAAATAAATCATCGAAAATCGCTTGTCCGATTCGAAGGTACGGGCATCACCTTCCATAAAAGTAACAGTCAGCCCTTTCGCTTTCAACCGCGCATATGCAATCATCGCTGAAGAGATATCTACACCGGTCATTGTTATACCGGCTTTCGAGAGGGGGATCGTTGTTAAGCCTGTACCACAAGCAAGTTCTAACACTTCCCCAGGACTCGATCTGGCAAGTTCAAGATAGAACTGATATTTGTCCATTTCACCGTCAAATTCAAGATCGTAATTTATCGGATCTTGAAATTCTTCAAGATTGCTATGTTCAATCAACACCATTCCCCTTTCATTTCTTGTTATAGGATAATCGAAATAAATGGTCACCGACAACCATCGTGCTTAACAGTATTATTTTACTATTTTTTTGATAATACGTTTGGTGATAAACGTATATAATCAATTTTTATCAAACATACCAATCCTCGTTAGATCAACCATGAACGTTCCATTTCATATTTTATAAAATATACTTTCACCATTGAGGAAGGGGCGACAATACTCAGCGCATAATTTAGGCATTCTTTCACGCATCCAGTCATGAACATGTACATTCTCTATCTGGAAGACGTAATATCCGATAATAGCGACCAACATTAAACCTTCCAACTGCAGTAGATCATTCGCTGTATTTTCACACTCTCTGTAATACCCCTTTAGGAAAGTATCTCTTCGATCGGATGGCAGCATCATAGCTCCCATGGCTACATCAAGTAAGGCATAACCTTTTCCGAAAAAGCCAAAATCGATGAAGCGTACCTCTCCTTCGGTTGTGATGATGATATTACCCATACACAAATCCCCATGAATAAGGTCCGGGCCAGCCTCCCCGCCATGGTCATCTAACCGGGAGTTGATCAATTGCAACGTTTGTTCAATGACATTAGCATCAGAATGCGTAAATAAATTCTTTTTCACACTCGAATGAATCACACGGATCATCCGTTCATTATAAGCTTTACCTTGACTCGGTCGAATCTCCATACCTGTATGTTCGTACTGCCGAAAAAAAGTATGCAGTTCTGCTATTTGCGATCCCAGTTCTTTTACCCGTTCAAGATTGTTAATATCATTCATATTCATGTCTCTTCCATCCAGCCAGGTGAGGACGGAGCAGTTTAGCAGTTCACCTTCGTAATCAATGATCGTAATAAGTTCACCCTCATTGTTTCTTACGGGAGTCTGTATTTCGTTGCTGCTCCAGCTTCCCAGCTTCTCAAGCATTTGCAATTCTCCAAGAATGCCGCTGTATGTATGTTGCAGACCTTTCATGTCATCTATAAAAGGGTCATGAATGCGGAGTAAATATGATTTTCCCGTTCTGTCATTAATACGATAGGTTCTGTTCTCGTTATGCCTTAAGAAAATAATCTCAGGGTGTTGGATATCGTACCTGCCTAGTAAGTCCAAAAGCTTCTCGTTCGTCATAAGAGCCTCCTTTAAAATAGAAGGATTCAATGATTCAATCTTTGTCTGAATCATTAAAATTGAAATCTACTACATTCCAAAAATCATTCGACCCACCAATTGTACTTCTACAACATTTTTGAAATATCCTGCCTATAGCTTGACGAAGCTGCCGGAATGATTTTTCGCGGCAGCTTCGTTGTGAAAGGATATTCAGCTCTCAGTTTCATTAGTCCAACCAAACTCTTTTATTTCTTAGTGATAGGCACCCATATTTCACTTTTAAAATTTGGCGATGTGATATCTTTGTGCTCATTCCATAGAATTTCAGGCCCTTTAATCAGCTCATATCCCGATGACGGAGCCCATTCCGAATATATTCGCCCCCAGATCTCTTGTAGCGCACTCGGAAAAGAGCCGACGACTGTGAATACAGCCCACATAGAGGCCGCCACTTCCAGCTGATCCAGGCCATTCCATGCATCTTTCGTAGTGGCAACGCCAATATAATGATCGAACTCTCCTTTTTCCTCCATACGTCCTTCAGAGAAATTTGTAGAGGCGCTTATAAATCCTGAGGGCTCAACATCAGAAAATCTCTTCATCTCATCAATCATTTCCGGCGTCAACCCTTCATACATCGATGCAATCTCCGGATTGACCCCTTGGAAAATGATTGGAACCCGTTTTTTTATACCCACGATGCGAAAAGATTCTTTGTTTTCAATACGATAATTCATTTCATTTCCTCCTTTGATAGTCAGCTGAAACGACATCCGAGGGAACGCCTTAAGGGAATGTCCATGGACCCGAGCTTCTGAAGGACTAACCCCATGCATGCTATGGAAAGCCCTAGAAAAGGAATCAGGCGAATTATAACCATACTTCAGAGCGGCATCGATAATTTTGATATTACTTTGTGAAAGCTCGAGTGCTGCCAAAGTTAGACGTCGACGCCGGATGTATTCCGACAGAGTAATGCCTGCTAGGAAGGAGAACATACGAGTAAAATGATATTCCGAACAACAGGCTATTTTCACAACCTCCTGATAATCAATGGGATTTGTTAGGTTCTCCTCAATATAGTTTATTGCTTTGTTCAGTTGTACCAGCGTATCCATGACGTTCCTCCCCTCGTTAATTAAAGGTTATCAGAGAAGGTTTTTATCTTCCCGACTTTTTCTGCACGATTCTGTAGGGTTTTCATGTTTCGATGAACAGACACTGGATATAAGGAAGTAAAACTCTTCTCACAAGAAGGACCACTTTTTTTGAATGTCAAGATTATAGTTAACATAATAATAATTATGTTAACTATAATTTGAAGTGCGTTCAGATGCTCGCTCGTCCACTCACTTTCACAACCTTTTCATAGCAAGAGCAAAACGCTCTATCGTCTCTTTTGACAACCCATTTACGTTCTTATTTTTTCCTTTTACCATCCGCAGTACAAACCGGTCTAGCAAAGTTAGCTTCTCTTCATAGATCTCATCTCCAAAAACTTCTTTCGTCACCGATTGGTCATATAACACTTCTGGAAACGCAGATTTCAATTCTTGTGAGGCCTGTTCACCTGTTGCTCCTGCACAAACAAACAATCCTACTCGTTTTTTCCCTAGTTCATTTTGATATTTTGTTGTAAAATCAGTCATTTGTTTTTGGATTTTTCCATAATAAATAGATCCTCCCAAGATGACCGTATCATATCGTTCCAGTGTCGGCTCTTTAGCATGCATCAGGTTAACTACTTCGGTTTCTTCGCCCAGTTGAGATTTTAATAAATAAGCCGCTTTCTCCGCACACCCATATTTCGAGGTAAACATAATTATTGCCTTCATTCTAATCGCTCCCTTCCGCTCGCTAGTTACTTATTATCTTTAGGGTTCACGTACATGCTTTAACAAAATAACCATACAAGCAGCAATAGCTACAGTCATCGTCGGAAAAATTACACACTCGGCTATAGACACAGTCACATCGCTATAGATCATTGCCGCCAGCATTGCCGTAATTGCTAGCAGTAATGTAACTCCTTTGAAAACAACGACAGTTGCCAGTAGGTACCCAAAAGGTTGTCTACGAATGACCATAATCCCCGTTACAATTGCTAATGGGACTAAGATCGCAAGATCCAAAACTTGAATTACCAATGTACTATAGTGCTCTAGCCCTTGTGGCGGTGTTCCCCCCAGTAGTGAATTCAGTATTTTCCCTAGCCAGAGCAATAAAATCATAAAAGCAATAACCATTAGTGAAAAGCCGATTCCTTTAGAAGGTAAACTGTTTTTAAAGTAAGTATGTATGGATTCTTTATCAAAGGAAAATAAAGCTAGGATAAATGCGAAAAAACTTAAAGAAAACAATAGCACATAAACTAAAAACAATGAATTGTACATCGTCAGAAAGCTGTAGGATGCGTAAGTATATAAAAAGTATCCCAGAGTGCCCGTAAGGAGCATCCTACCCTTTATCGAGCCTTTAAATGTCATGATGAGCGAACTGAGCAGTAAAGGTATGGCAAAAAATAATGTAACACCATCCTGTGCTTTAGCTTGTGCCGCCGCAGAGACAGAATCATGGCTGTACACTCCTGACCCCTGAAGCTTTACATCCTCGCCCCATATTGACGTGAAAGTATATTTTGTTCCATCACTTATCCCATCTGAAAACAACCCATCCGCTGTTGCAAACACTGCAATAACCGAAATCAACACCGACAGCACTACGACTTTCCTTATATGTTTTATAACAACCTCCCCCTCCCTTCATGAAAATATTTAGATTTCATCTGGAGGCAATAGCAACCATTGAATCCAATTGACATGAAATTAGAGCTTCGACCTGATCATCAGGCAGATCCTTTTCGACAAGCAAACGCATAATTAAACCGAACGCTGCACTCCATATCACCTGAGCAGTGAGTTCTACGAAAGCTTCTTCACGGTTTTTTTGCGCTTCAAATCTGAGCAAGCCCTGGCAGAGCATCCCAATCGCGTTACGTTCCTGTGCAGCTCCTCTAAATAGAACAGCTGTGTAACTAAGAACAGCAGGTGTATTGTTTAGCATGATATTCCGGTATTCTACACCCGTAGAAAGAGACATCCTGATGAACTTCTCCAATGATCGTTTTAAAAGTGTATCTGGAGGTAATTCCTGCTGTACCTCTTGTTGCACAAACTGAAGCTCAGTAAGCATATCCGTATATTTTTGTTGCAAATAGCTCTCGATAATCTCTTCTTTGCCTTTAAAATAATGATAAATAATTCCCGGAGAATATTCGATTTTCTCAGCGATTTTTCGGATAGAGAGCTTCTCTATTCCCTCTTCAGCAATCAATAAAGCTGCATTTTGCAGGATCAGATTTCTCATTTCTTCACGCTCACGTACTTTTCGTTGTTCTTTAGTCATAAATTTGTCTCCTCATGAGTTGAACACTGTTTAATCTTTGAACACTGTTTAATATATATTTCGGATTAGTTTTATGTCAATATCCTTAGTCACATGTATTCCCCTCACCTAATGTAATTATCTGGACATAAAAAATCCGCCAGTCATTTAGACTGACGGAACCTTTAATTTGTGAAGTTAAAGGATTACAGACAGAGGGTTTTAGTAATGATAACTAACAGGATAAACAGAACCAGAATAGCTCCTGTGGAAGTGAAACCACCGTATCCACCTGCAAATTCGCCCATTGTTGACTCCTCCTTTGTAATTGAGTACATCATAAGATATGCAATATTGCCCTCACTGACTGGGTATTTTGAACACAAAAAATAAACCAACGACCCTTTTTATGGTGAATGGTTTAATAGGTTAACATAATTAATATTATGTTAACTAAAAAGAGAGAGCATTAGATGCTCCCTTCATTACAATTCGTATTTGCTGTTAGTAGTAAGCTCCTTAGCTAAAAGAAACCAGCAATATAAGGTTTTTTATTTCTTAATCCTATTAATAGTTAATGTGTTGAAGTATTGGCTGGGGTTGCCTTGTTGTGGATTAAAGCGCTCTTGAAACTCTCCATGGGTATAGTCCCCGATCACTTTATGCCAGAAATCACGAGCAGGTGTATTCGCACGGACTTGTGAAACCTTCCATTCCCCAGAGTACATATCAAAGAGCTTATGCGCAGCCCATGTACCTACACCACTTCGGCGGTATTTTTGCATCACAAAAAACTCAGTCATATAAAACTGGCCTTCAGGATTACGCAATAACCTGTCCACCAAAGCAAAACCAGCAATATGCCCGTCCACCTTAAACAAATACGCTGATTTATTATTTCCGCTACTCCAATAAGCTTCTAGACCCGGATAGGCTGGAAATACCCCGTCTTGATTGACATCAAATTCTAAATAACGGGTGAAATCATATAGGTAGAACTGCATTAATCTGCTTATAGTATGCTTACGTTCTTTGGGAACCATCTCAATTTCAAGTTTCATTATGTGCACCTCTGACATTTATGTTTACTTCACATCATAAAGCTTACCGGCATCAGGAGCAAGGCTCGGCCCTAGTTTTCCCTTCATTCGAAGTCCAATCTGGGACAAAACATGTTAAGATAGAAGGAAGAGATTTTATGCAATCTATGGAAAAAGGTGAATCACATGAGCGTTCAAAAGAACGATGACCGTAAAAAACTTGATCAAAAGCTACCCCTCATGCCCTGGTTCGTTCAGCAGTTTATTGATTATAAACGCCCAGATCTCTCCCCTTCCACACTGCTGGAGTATATCCGGGATTATGAATCTTTTTTCGGCTGGTTGCGTGCAGAGGGCTTATCTCAAGCTGGCTCAAATACCGAGATCACGCTTCTAGAATTGGAAACCCTACATATGGACAGTATTGTCGGATATCGGTTGCACCTAACTACTCGCGCCGAGGGAACGAACACTCGTGTTACTGTATCCCGTAAGTTATCTGCATTACGCTCCTTATTTCATTATTTAAGTCAAATCGCCGAGGATGAGAACTTTTATCCATTGCTTAAACGCAACATTATGGCTAAGGTTGAGGTCAAACGAACACATAAACCAAAGGATACTGCCGCTAAGTTAAAGGGTAAGATTTTGGAAGATGAGGAATTACTGGAGTTTGTGGGGTACATTTATGAAGGTTATGGACGGGATGTCGAGGGCAACAAACAGGCTTATTATTCGTTTCAATTAAATCACGAGCGCGACGCCTGTATTGCCAGCTTGATTCTGAACTCTGGCCTGCGTGTATCTGAGGTAGTTAATCTAAACGTAGACGATTTGGATGTTAGCAACAAGTTGCTCTATGTCACCCGCAAAGGGAATAATGACGAAACGTTTAAGACACCTGTCTATTTTCGAGAGCAAGCTAAAGATGATCTAGCTCTTTATCTTAGTCTGCGCCAGTCTCGCTACAAAACACCCAAGAGAGAAAAAGCCTTGTTTATCTCTCTTCCTAACGGGCGTCAAGAAGGCAAACGTATGACCAAACGTGCGATTCAAGAAATGATTATTAAGTACGCTAAACGCTTTGGTAAACCATATCTTACGGTTCATAAGCTGCGTCATTCTTTTGCAACAGATTATTATCTGCAAAATGATATTTATAAAACGAAGGAACAGCTTGGGCACGCATCCACCGAAACAACTGAGATCTACGCTCATCTAACAGATAAAACGATGTCCGAGGCAATCGAGCGGCGTGTCGATAATTAATCATCACCAAAGGGAGTTTATACTTCAAATGAGTAGCCGCTCTTCGCTAGTGCAGAGTTGTTATCGGACTCAACGGACCTTAAACGCGGGATTATCTCACATTTGGATTGCTAACGGACCCCAAGGTCGCTATTGGCCTGAAATAAGTAAATATGAGCTCCATTCAATGAAATAGCGACACTGAGGTCCGAAACCCCGCTCAAAAAGTGATAAATAAACAAATAAGATCATCTGAGTCCTTAAGCATCCGCGGGGGATTAATCTCGGCAGTGGTGCAGGCTAATAACTCCAACCAGCAGAGCAGCGACTCTTCCGATAGAGAATTACAATGATTGTGTCGTCTACCCGGACACTTCATTCCGCCATCTTTCAAATTTGAATTAACATTCGGCGGACACCTCTAACCCTTTTATTGTTGCACTAAAAACCCACTTACGGTACGCAAGTGGGTTTTCTTATTCTAATTTCCGGGGTAAAATTCCCCCTTAAACCGGTTGTTAGCGACAATTGGGTTAGCAGGAAAGTTGTTTTTTACTTATCTATTGTGAATTTTTCATATGTTGAAATGTTGGAAATAATGTCGTTGACCCCGCAATTATATGTTGATTACCGTACGTGCTTGGATATCAAATACCTTTAATTACTCCAATACCTGCGGTGAACTTTTATTCATCATCGATGGCCTGAGTACCCTCCACATCTAGCCCCGAATCTCTCCTGGCAGCTTGATCACTGTTACCTTATCTCCGGCGGATAGCCCCTTTTGTTCTGGGGGTACAACTATCAGACAGTCGCTATCCTTGATCGTAACCGTTACGGAAGATTCATCAATGAGTGCCGGATAAGCAAACAGGCTGCCGTCTTTAATTTCTAACCGCGCTCGCACAAATCTAGTAAAATTATTCACTCTTTTATAATCTGTACCGAGTGTAGCGCTCCATTCCGGTAAAAAAGGCTGAGAAGCACTTTGCATCAGTGAAATCACAGGCCGTGCAAACAGTTGAAACCCAACGAAACAAGCCCCCGGATTTCCGGATAAAGCTAACAGCAGCTTACCCCCTCTAACCGCAGCAGTAGTTACGCTTCCCGGACGCATCGTCACTTTGTTGAACAACATATTTCCACTTTGTTCACGAACCAAATCGCCCATGATATCATAATCCCCCACAGAAACGCCACCCGTAGTAATCACAAAATCATAAGTTTCCAGCGCCATCTGTACTTTACTTCTAGCCAGCTCCAGATCATCTACAATAGCGCCTAACATTACTGGAACACCCCCTGTCTCTTTGACTAGAGCTTCGAGCATAGGGGAGTTACTATTGCGGATTTTGCCAGGCACCAGCGGCTCATGCACTTCCAGCAGCTCAGTTCCTGTAGCAAAGATAGCTACCTTGGGACGACGATAGACTTTCACGGTATGTAATCCAAACGCTGCAAGAACAGCTATATCCCCCGCAGAGATTAACGTTCCTGTTGGCAATACAAGATCACCTTGGCTTAATTCGAAACCTTGAGGTGTGATATTGCTGTTTGCTTCTAGTTTTTTTCGAATTCCAACGTAAGTCTTTCCTTCCTCTTCACGTCTCTCCGTGACCTCCAGCATCACCACAGCATCTGCACCAACCGGTACTTGTGCACCAGTCATAATTCTTGCGGCTGTTCCCGGAGTTATATCTACCGCAGGCACTGCACCACACGGAATATTATCCACAATTTCTAACCATACCACTTGTCCATTAACACAGTTACGGGTATCCCCCGCGATAATCGCATATCCATCCATACTCGAACGATTAAACGCAGGAAATGGGTGTGGAGCGATCACTTTTTCAGCCAAATAACGTCCACTACACTCATCCAGTGATACGTCTTCTGATTCTAGCGGATTAGCATATTTGATTATTTTGGCCTGAGCTTCTTTTACTTGCAGCGCTTCACGCTGAAATTTATTTTCCTTCATAAAGACCTCCGCTCTGAAACGTCGATGTTTGCAGTAATAAATATTATTTTAACATGACACCTCTTGAAGTAAAATTATAAACACAAAAGGCCACCATCCATGTTAATGGGCAGTAGCCTTTTCTACAAATCTTTTCCGGTATAGTGATCCGTTACTTCTCTACTAGGCTAGGATGCTCTAATTACCTTTACATCCCCAGGGATTATTTTCTCCCCTTCATAAAGCATAAACCGTCCATGTTGCCATTCTACACGCAGTAGACGTGAATCATCGGATTGATATTGCCACACATGCTGCTCTCCACCGTTCATAAATGGAGTCTGACCTGCAACAGCAACAAAACCTTCATATTCTTCCTCCAGGAAAAATGTATAGCCATCGAGCTCAAGAGTTGCTGGAACCTCAGCAGGATTATCAAGCCGCCCATCGATAGGTCTGTACAATCCATATTGCAGCTGTTCCCGCTCTTCTATATGAAGATAAGCTATCTGGCTTCCATCTCTAAGGGTCAGAACTACAGCATTACGGCCCCGATTATGTGTCCGGCCAGTGACTTCATAGGTGACAAGCGATACTTCACAAATGTCTCCGGGAGACAAATTAAGCATACTTTTTTGAACTTCCTGAGGCGCTGGCTTAGAGAAAAGGTTACCTATACGTTTCCACATACTCAACTTGATCGTTCCTCCTACATAAAGGCAGTAATAATTAAAGCACCCGTAATTTGCAGTGAACCTGATAGCAGGCCATATCCGATTTTACCAAGCTGTGTACCATGATCCAGATCCAGCTTCCCCCAATTTGCTAGTAGAAGTCGAACCGTTCTTTCTAAAATTAACAAAAGCAAAAATGATACCAACGAAATCAGCAACGCATCTAACAAACTATTGGAAGCTGCTATCGATGAAGATAAAATGAAGGCCTGAGCTAGAAGCTTCATTACAAACCGTGTAGTCACCGCCATATTTCCAGCCTTTAACTCTTCTATATCGTTATAACGAGTAAAAAGTGAATCTATATACATCAGTACAAACAGCAACACAGCGCCGCTCACCGTCCACACGACCATGGACACCAGAATATGGAGATCCATTCTATAGCCCCCGCTTAATCATTTTGCATGCCTTTCATAAGCATAGATAAAGCGAAGAAGAAACGAATTTCTGTCTCTCCTTCGCCTGTGAACACCAGCCGTGAACCGGCTAAAGATCAAATGTTATTGCTTCTCGTATTGTTTCATCAGAGCCGCCAGTTCATCTTCAACCGCTTGATCTTTGTTCAGCTTCTCGAATTCATCATCCAGAGATTTATTGCCTGAACTCATCTCATTGCTGGCTTCAGCCTGAGCTTCTGCTTGCAGCATTTTATCTTCCATACGTTTGAGTCCTGCAGACGCTGAATCGGAGCTAAATCCGCTCATTGCTTTGTTGATCTCGGTTTGAGCTTTGGCAGCGTTATAACGTGCAACCAATGTCTCACGTTTGTTCTTCATTTGGGTAAGCTGTTTGCGCATCTCTTCAAGCTTGCCACGAAGGTTATCCGCAGAGGCTTTGTTCTGATCAAAGCTGGCTTTGTATTCTACCAGTTTAGCTTCAGCAGCATTTTTCTCTTCCAGAGCGCGGCGAGCAAGGTCAACATTACCCGCTTGAGCTGCTGCATGAGCCTGTTGGGTACGTTTGTTAACAAGCGCTTCTTGTTCTTCATACAGCTGTTTGAATTTCTTCTCAATGGCGATTTGCGCCGCTACAGCTTTTTCTGCATCTTCTAAATCTTCGGTCATATCACGAATGTATTGATCTGTCATTTTAATCGGGTCTTCTGCTTTGTCAATAATCGCGTTCACATTAGACATGGTTAAATCGCGCAATCTTTTAAATATAGACATGGTTTCATTCCTCCAAAAGATAATTTAATTCCTCACATGCTATCTTTTACGTAGAATTGCCACTACCGTTTCATATTTGTTGCGCTAAATATTGATTTACTTTTAAATTCACAATTTCCACGACTTCCATAATACCTTCTTTCGTGAGATTGTCGTAATGAATCCCCATCACTACTGTCACTGTCTTGTTCAGCGCTTCAGCTACTCTGATCGCTATGAGCTCGCTTATCGTGTGCTCTTTGTGATGAGGAACCGCTGAAGTCAGTACTTTAACCTGCTCCCCCTCCAGATAAGCAGTACTCGTGGCACCAATATGCCGAACCCCTCCACTAATTAAGAGCAAGAGATCACGTCCGACAGCCGTCGCCTTCAGCTGAATATCCTCAGGATCAATCTGGTTAGTAGTCAATAGTATTCCCCTCACTACTTCACTTTATATAATGCCCCGTATTTCCTCTAGTGATTGAATATTTTCTTCAACCATAAATTGCTCAAGCTCTGCAACTAGCTGACTACCTGCACGCAAATTCATGAAATTATAAGTTCCCACTTGGATAACTGCAGCACCTGCCATAATAAACTCGATGATATCCGTTGCTGAAGTGATGCCACCCATTCCGATCACGGGAATCGTTACGTTTTGTGCAACTTGATGCACCATACGCAGAGCGACAGGCTTAATCGCAGGTCCAGACAATCCAGCATATAAGTTATTGAATACACTGCTTCTGCGGCGGACATCAATCTTCATTCCTGAGATCGTGTTGATGAGCGAGACAGCGTCTGCTCCCTCCTCCTGACACATTTGTGCCATTTCAACGATATTTTCAGCTCCCGGCGACAGCTTTACAGCGAGGGGCAGTTTAGTTGCGCGTCTAACAGCCTGTACTACTTTTTGAGCTTCTGAAGTTTGGATCCCAAACGCAATGCCGCCCTCTTTAACATTTGGACAAGAGATATTCAATTCAATCATGTCCACTGCTGTCTTACCTGCACTCGCACGAGCATCTGCATCCCGCTGAATCATCTCAGCACCAAGAACATAATCTTCAAGTGTGCCTCCACCCAGGTTGACCAAACGAGCAGTATCGAGTGTTTCCCAATAAGGGCATTCCTTATCTAAAAATGCAGCTACACCCGGATTCTCGAGTCCCACACTATTCAGCATACCAGAAGCTGTCTCATATACACGAGTGCCGGGATTCCCCGCTTTCGGATTGAGGGTTAACCCCTTGCCAGAGATTCCACCCAGCAGAGACACATCATACAGCTTGCCATATTCACGGCCAAAACCAAACGTTCCAGAGGCCATTATTATTGGATTTTTAAAATGAACGCCAGCAATTGTTGTGTTCAACTTAGTCATGGAAAATCACCTCCTCAGAAAGAAACACAGGTCCGTCTGCACAGGCCTTCTTTTGGCCATCACGGCAGGATACACTGCAGACCAGACAGGCTCCAATTCCACAAGCCATTCGGTTCTCTAGAGAAAGGTATACTTTCGTTCTACTGCCTGCTTCTTCAGCAGCAATGCCTTTACGTTGAGCAGCTTTAAGCATAGGGTGTGGGCCGCAGACAAAGACATGATCATATTGGCTGAAATCCACACTATCCAAAATTAAACCGCCAACATCGACTACAAGCTCACTTGCAAGTGGGCGAAACGCTTCTGTCCGGTAAGCTTCACGGCTAAAGCCCAAAAAGATATCACTCCCCGGAAGCTGCTTCGCACAATAATATAGCGGTGCAATTCCGATCCCACCGCCAATGAGCGCAACCTTCCCTTCGACCTGTGGAAATCCATTTCCAAAAGGGCCCTCAAGCTCTACCGAATCACCTGAACCCAGTCGTGAGAATATCTCCGTACCTTCCCCAACTACGTGATACAGAAATTCAACACTATCCTCGTGTACTTCATGTATACTTAAGGGTCTGGATAGGATGGGGTAAGCTCCCCATGCCCGTAACATGTAGAATTGACCCATTGCTCCGCCACTATTCGTCTCTACCTTAAGGTGATACACACCATCTGTCAGCCGTTCGTTACTTAGAACCGTCCCCACGTTATCAAGCTCCTTCAAATTTTATCTTTATTAAGATTGCCTTAGAAGGAGCATAAAATCTGTGACAAACTTCACATCGAAAACGGTCTAGCCTCTTTTCCAAATCCCACGTTCATAAGGTTTAGGTACATCATGTGCGCCACCAAGCGCTTCTTCAGCATGTAAAGCCCAATAAGGATCACTTAACATCCCACGGCCAATAGCTACAAGCTCCGCCCTTTTTTCTGCAATGATGGACTGTGCCTCAGAATAGGCTTCAAGCCGT
Organism: Paenibacillus sp. FSL H7-0716; assembly: GCF_038002705.1. Classification (NCBI taxonomy): domain Bacteria; kingdom Bacillati; phylum Bacillota; class Bacilli; order Caryophanales; family Paenibacillaceae; genus Paenibacillus; species Paenibacillus sp. FSL H7-0716. Next base: position 101,663 of record NZ_JBBODA010000015.1, on the reverse strand, counting down.
CCTACCGCAATTACTGGCACTTGTAATCCACTGCGAATATATTCTGCCAGATCTGCTTGGTAGGCTGGGCCCGCATTAGGTCCACCATTAGAGCCAATGGGCCCTTCACCACCTGAAGACACATGGAACATATCCACTCCAGCATCCTTATATCGGCGGCAAAACTCCAGGGCATAGTCAGCATCATATCCACCATCAACATATTCTTTCGCAGAAACCCTCATGATCAAGGGCATATCTACTGGCACTACTTCTCGAATTGCTGCAACTACTTGTACTCCAAAAAGTGCTGGATCTTGTCCATATTCATCCAATCTAATGTTGGTCAGAGGTGAATGAAACTGGTGAATTAAGTAGCCATGCGCACCATGAATCTCCACAGTATCAAATCCTGCCTCCACAGCTCGACGAGCGGCAGCACGAAAGGCTTCTATCATCTCAAGGATTCCTTCCTTAGAAAGCGCCTGTGGCTGCTTAGAACGAGCATCAAATGGAATTGCAGAAGGGGCAACCGGCGGTTCAGCATCGACCGCTTTACGTCCGGCATGGCCTAGTTGAATAGCTATTTTTGCCCCATAGGCATGTACACTATCTGTGAGCTTACGATAAGCCTCTATATGTGTATCACTCCAAATCCCTGTATCCCGGTTCGTTATTCTACCGTCCGGATGTACTCCAGTCATCTCGACAATGATTAGACCAGTACCTCCAATAGCACGGCTTACATAATGAACAAAATGCCAATCATTAGGAATGCCATCCTCTTTATCTACCGAATACTGGCACATAGGCGGCATAACAATACGATTTTTCAGCGTTAAACCCTTCAATTCATAAGGTGCAAACAATTCTGACATCCTTGTCCCCATCCTTCCACCTGTCTATAATTGGCCCGGGAATATCCCGTTCTATTTAGTATACACGCATTAGGGTGTGCAAGAAATCTTTACCAGAGACCTTGAAGAAACGGCATAAATTCATCCTTCAATGGAGATAACAATGAAGAATATGGTGATGATCAGGTAGTAAAGGAGGCATATGGGGATGTATGATCAACGGAGAGTCCAGAAACTGCTAGTAGTATTAGGATCAATCATTGTCCTGCTATTTCCAACCTCTTCAGCAGAGGTTGCTTCAGCCCCAGCTCAGAGTCAGAAATCCTCACAGGATCAAATTAAAAGCACGCAAACCACTGACGAAGACAAGGCGATATCTGCGGGAACTTCTACTACAAATAATTCAACGAGCAGCAACAATAAGAACACTAAGGGCTTGTCTCTGAGTCAGCTATTACACAAATATCCCGAAACCTTTAAGACCAGCGGTCCTCGGAATAAAGTCATCGCCTTAACTTTTGATGATGTGCCTGACCCAAGGTTTACACCCCAATTGCTAGATGTTCTTAAGAAATATCATGTCAAAGCAACCTTCTTCGTGGTGGGAAGCCGAGCCGAGAAACATCCCGCTCTAGTGAAGAGGATGATTAGAGAAGGACATGCTATTGGAAATCACTCTTATGATCATCCTCAGTTTGTAAAGCTAAAGATGCATGATTTCAGATCACAGATCATTGAGACCGAGAACATTATTCAAACCTTAGCCGGATATAAACCACGCTTGATTCGTCCACCCTATGGAGATATCTCTGAGCAACAGTTGAGATGGGCAAAAAATCATGGTTATAAGCTTGTAAATTGGAATGTGGATTCGTTGGACTGGAAGGGACTTTCCAAAACTCAAGTTAGAAATAACATCTTAGCTAATGCTGGAAAAGGAGCAATTATCCTTCAGCATGGTGGGGGTGGGCCGGGTAGTGATCTTCGCGGAACAATTCAGGCTTTACCTGAGGTAATCACGATAATGCGTAAACGTGGCTATTCTTTCGTTACCGTTCCTCAAATGCTGCAGGTCTCTAAAAATAAATAAACAAGAAACGGAGGCAGCCGCTAAGGACTCCCTCCGTTTCTTGTTTAACCTATTTAAAACCATTTCATATCTCTATAATAAATCTCTATATTTTTATCTAGCTATTTAACAATGTATAATTGTACATATTGATAACCAAAATCGGCTACAAAGCTTTGGCTGCCTGGGATAAAGATATCGATCCGGTTACCTTTAATGGCACTTCCCATATCGGTTGCAGTAGCCAGAAAAGCTTCTTTAGGCAATCCTGCGTGTGAATGTCCGGTAACCAATACTTTTGTTCCGAGAGGAATTACACTTGGATCAACTGCGATGGTTCCTAGCTTGAGTGGGTTCCCGAAATAATCAACGGCACCCCAGCCTCCATTCTCACTAGCCGCTGAGGAATAAGCAGAAGCCTTAACTTGTATCGATTTCTCGTAGTTAAAGGACTTGCCCCATGCTTCAACTGTTTTTGATGCTGGAGTAACATTCAAGCTTGGTGTAAGTACTGGAGTTTCTGTCGTAGCTACAGACTCTGCTTGCATTTTACTTGGGATCGTTATTTTAAGTCCATCGTAAATATTAAGAGCAGCAACATTTGGATTAGCTTTCATTAAATCATTAACACCGACATTGTATTGCTGAGATAGAGTATAGAAAGTATTGCCTTCCTTTGCAATATGAACGCTGTCTGCAAAAGCAGGAGCGGTGTGCAGCAATGCACTAATTCCCATAACTGCAGCAAGGGTTTTAATGGTTCTGAACTTGTTCTTCATAAATGCCTCCTCTTTAGATGGGCGTAAGCGGTATGACTTCCGTATACGCTCGTGTACATTTCCTGTGCTTATGTACATCTTGTGTGATGTCCTGATGTATTGTTGTCATTTGTAAAACTGACAGGACTTAATATATCACAATTTTGTAACCTATGCGTATGTAATTGTTACCATTCTGAAATAACATGTTTAATTATTGTCTTTTACTCATTAAGAAGTTAACGTAATTTTGATTATGTAAACAAAATAGCGACAATCACATCCTATTATATAAGATAATTAAATAATATTCTTTGAGATTTTACATAGATTTAACATTTCGCGCCTCATCCAATAGTAAAATGATAGAATATGATAAATAGATTTGAGATATAGACATCGAAGCATATTTGGAGGTCCCATGAATACAGAAGAGATTAAAAACAATCAGAGCAGTCCAGCCACTGCTTACCTCAATAGGGATTTGAGCTGGATCGAATTTAACCGCCGCGTACTCAAGGAGGCTCAGGACCCTGATAACCCTTTAATGGAACGTGCCAGATTTCTGGCGATCGTCTCGAGCAATCTGGATGAATTCATAAGCGTTCGAGTGGCGGGAATTCAGGATCAGATCCGGGCTGGCTATACTAAAAAAGATTTCACAGGCTACACCCCTTCCGGGCTGTATAAACGCCTCATCAAACGCGTAACCAAAATCATTGCCGATCAATACCGGACGTTCCGTGATATTTCGCGGAGTTTGCATAAAGAAGGCATCGTATTTGTGGATTATGAGGATCTTACCCATGCCCAAGAGCAGTCCATAGAACAGTATTACCGGGATATCATCTATCCTGTACTTACGCCAATGGCTGTTGATCAGAGCCGGCCGTTTCCACTCGTGCACAGCCAGTTTATCTACCTAGCTGTTGTTCTTACTCGTAAGAATGGTCTTGAAGAGGAGCCTTATTTTGCTATCCTGCAAATTCCTTCGAATCTGCCAAGATGTATCCCTCTTCCCCACCGCTCCAATAGTAAGAAAAGACAATTTGTATTTATTGAAGATGTGATCCGCCATCACATTCAAACCTTATTCAGCGGTTACGAACCTGTTGCGGTTAGTGAGTTTCGCTTGACTCGCAACTCAGATCTTACGATCGATGAGGAAGGTGCAGAGGATCTGCTGGAAGAGATCGAAAAAGAGCTGCGCAAGCGCCGTCGCGGGGTGCCTGCCCGTCTGGAAGTACAAAAAGGTATCCATCCCTATGCTCTTGAGCAGCTGCAAGCGGAATTTGAGCTGGAGGACTTCGTATTTGAAATTGAAGGTCCGCTTGATTTAGGCTTTCTTCGTAATTTTGCCGGAAGTTTAAAAGGTTTTGGTTACATGAACTATCCACCTATTGAGCCGGTTTATCCTGCTGAATTTCAAGAAAATGAGGATTTCTTCGAGGTGCTGCGTGAACGGGATGTATTAGTCTACCACCCTTACGAGTCTTTTGATGCGATGACAGACTTTATCATTCAAGCTTCAGAGGATGAGCAAGTGATGGCGATTAAAATGACCTTATACCGTGTCAGCGGAAATTCTCCACTTATTACTGCACTAGCCAATGCTGCGGAGTCTGGAAAGCAAGTTACAGTGGTTGTAGAGTTAAAAGCTCGATTTGATGAGGAACGGAACATCGCTTGGGCACGCCAGCTTGAAAAATCAGGCTGTCATGTCGTTTATGGTCTGATCGGACTCAAAACGCATGCCAAAGTGACCTTGATTGTCCGCCAGGAAGGCCCTGAACTGCGCCGTTACGTGCATGTAGGCACAGGAAACTATAATGACAGTACAGCCAAGGCCTACACGGATCTCAGTCTATTCACCGCCCAAAGCGATATCGGACTGGACGCTTCTGAGCTGTTTAATCAAATGACTGGATATTCGGCTAATTTTGACTGGCATTCCTTCATTGTTGCGCCAACAAATATGAGCTTATCCCTGCAAAAGCTAATGATGCGTGAAGCTGAACATGCACGGGCAGGCAGACCCGCTCGCATAATCGCCAAGATGAACTCGCTCTCTAATCAGCAAGTGATCGACGATTTATATAGCGCAGCCCAAGCCGGTGTCTCCATTGACTTAATTGTGCGAGGGGTTTGCTGCCTACGTCCGGGAATAGAGGGCTTAAGCGAAAACATTACCGTACGCAGTATCGTAGACCGTTTTCTGGAGCACTCCCGGATCTATTATTTCGAAAATGGCGGCAAACCTGAGGTGTATTTATCCAGTGCCGACTGGATGACTAGAAACCTAACCCGCCGGATTGAGCTGATGTGTCCTGTCAGAGACAGCGGTATCCGTAAACAGATCGTCAAGATTCTAGAGTTGTCTCTAAAAGATAATGTTAAAGCCAGCTTCTTGCAGGCTAATGGATATTACGAACAACCAGACGACAAAAAGGCCCCTTTCCGGAGCCAGTTCGCTGCAATGGATGTTACACGTTGGAAGGGAAGCCGAGTTTTACCTTCACCGCCCAAGCATTCTTAAATGCTTTTATCGCGTTCTCAATGTCCTCTAGGCCAATTAACAGTGACGATGCGCCCTCTAAGTCCAGATGAAGCGTATTGCCGTGCAGATTGGCCTTCAGGCCGCTTACAATTCCAATCTCCGTGCTGTCCAATGCAATGCTAAGCTGGACAAGCGACCCGAGCTTATGAATCCACTCTTCGTCGGCTGGCAGCAAAATGTCCTTATGTTGTTGGGACAATTTCTGCTTCCGGCTTTTTGTGCTGTATGAGGCAATCATAGCGCAAAGAATAAGCTGACGGTGGGTAAGTCCACGAATCGGTGAATTCATCAACCAATACAAAGTATGTCTTTTGGATTGGTAATAGTTAATATTCGTTCCCGTACGATGCAGCATGATGGACACGTAAATTAACATCTCGTGCTCTGCTCTATTCGATTCATCTTTAAATGCGTCAAACAGGCTGAGTGCTAGCTTGTTGATATGATCTAAATACCGTTTGGAAGTATGAATATCAAAGCGAATGATCGTGTTTAAGCTATATTCCAAAGCACTATCACGCACTGGCTGCTCCGGCTCCAGCAGATCATGCAGCAAGCCTTCTCTGAGCCCTTCCCCGCTGATTACCGCCTCACTCGCCCCAATATACTGATACACTGTATGGAAAATAATCAATCCAGATACAATGATATCTGCCCGACTCTTAGATAATCCATCTAGATCCTTACGTTTTTCGTAAGGCATTGAAGGTAGGGTGTTCATAAAGTGCTCGATCGTCTCACTGGTCATCGTATAGCCATGGGAGTTAGGCAATGAGTATGCTCGTGTCTTCTGATCCAGCTTCCCTAAAGAACGAACCGTCCCTCCTAATCCGAATAAAGGAAGACCAGCTTTGGCACTTAGCCAATCATGCTCAACCAGTCTGCCCAGAACAAAAGTCTGCAGCTTGTGAATCTGCTCATCGCTCCAATTCCCACCTTGACCAAACATTAGATTGGTATTTACTGCCCCGAACGGGAAAGAAATGCTGTGTTGATAACGCCGCTCACAAAAAAGAGTGATTTCAGTACTCCCGCCACCAATATCAATCACATAACCATCCTCTACATTAAAGGCATTAATAACACCCAAGAAGCCATAATATGCCTCCTGGTGGCCACTGATCACCTCAATCGGAATGGAAGAGGATTGTGACAAAAAGCTTATTATTTCACTTGAGTTAGCCGCATTACGAATGGCTGCCGTTGCACCCGCACGAATGGTTTCCACTGCAAAAGCGTTGCAGATTTCCTTAAACTGACGCAAGACTGGAACAATCGTTTCCATGTCCTTTTGTTCCAGTCTATTCTCCTTGGTAATCTTCTCACTAAGGCGAGCGGAGTACTTACACTCCTTGATGATCTTATAGCCTCCTTCGCGCGTTGTATCATAAATTACAAGACGAATGGAGTTCGAACCAATATCAATAATGCCTATCCGGCGTAGATCATCTCTCATTATGTATGTACTCCTTTTCCTGTTGATTGACTGACCATCTATTATACATGGTTTACATAAATAAATGAACTCAGCCCCCAGCGATATATTCCCACATTACCCTCAGGACCCTATAACAAAACGGCCACCGGATACTTGTCCAGGGCCGTTTTGAAGAATTATTTATAATACTTTACTTAAAAAATCCTTAGTCCGAGCATGTGTAGGATTACCAAATACTTGTTCAGGAGTACCCTGTTCAACGATAAACCCGCCATCCATAAACAGAATGCGGTCGCCTACTTCACGGGCAAAGCCCATCTCATGAGTAACAATAACCATTGTCATTCCGTCTTCGGCAAGCTTTTTCATAACCTCAAGTACCTCTCCTACCATTTCCGGATCAAGCGCTGAGGTAGGCTCATCAAAAAGCATCACATGCGGCTGCATGGCTAATGCACGAGCAATCGCGATCCGCTGCTTTTGTCCACCGGACAATTGAGCTGGATAAACATCCTTTTTATCTTCAAGCCCTACCGTCTTGAGGAGCTCCATTGCGAATTTATCGGCTACAGCCTGCTGCTGTTTTCTTACTTTAATCGGGGCGAGCGTAATGTTTTGCAGAACAGTTTTGTGCGGAAAAAGGTTAAACTGCTGAAAAACCATCCCCATCTTTTCACGCGTTGCATTGATATCATGCTTCTTTGAGGTGATCGATTCCCCTTCAAAAGTGATCTCTCCACCTGTAGGCTGCTCCAATAGATTCAAGCAGCGCAGAAAGGTACTTTTTCCCGAACCACTGGGCCCGATTACAACGACAACCTCACCCTTTTTAATCTCCAAATCGATTCCCTTGAGAATCTCCAGCTTTCCATAATGCTTCTGCAGGTTCTTAACGGCGATCATCGGTATTCAGCCTCCTTTCGAGTCTACCTAGGATCTTGGAAAGCGTAAATGTTAGAACAAAATACATAAATGCAGCAATCACGAGTGGTGTCATGCCATCATACGAAATCGTTGTAACTGTACGAGCTTGAAACATCAAATCCGTTACTCCGATAAATGAAATAATCGATGATTCCTTGATAATGGTAATGAACTCATTACCGATTGCCGGAAGGACACTTTTAAGTGCCTGAGGAAGTACAATATGACGCATTGTCATCCCTTGTTTCATTCCAAGTGAACGTGCGGCCTCCGTTTGTCCACGATCGACACCCTGAATCCCGGCGCGAAAAATTTCTGCCAGATAAGCAGAACTGTTAATAGAGAGTGTAATCGCCCCGGACTGAATCGGAGTAAACTCAATACCAAATGTCGCCAGCCCGTAATGGATGAGAAACAGTTGTACAAGCATTGGAGTGCCCCGCAAAAATTCAACCCAAGCTGTGGCTAAGAAACGTAACACTCTCCATTTTGACATGCGCAGTAGAGAGACGATAATCCCAAGAATGAAGCCAAATAATACACCAAGAACAGCAAGTAGCAAGGTATATTGTAGTCCAGTCAAGAAAAGATCACGATAATCATAGGCCATTCTAAATAAAGTAATATCCAATATCTTATCCTCCTATCTCCAAAAAAATAGAAAATAGCAAAGTTCCGCTATTTTCTGTAATACACGTACAATTTACTTCAGCAGACCTAAAACAATATACATTCCTTACTTCGTGCTTTCAGCAAGCTCGCTGGCAGCCGCTACATATTCATCAATCTTACCTTCTGATTCTAGACGTTTAAGTGTAGCATTTACTTTATCCAGAAGCTCTGTATTGCCTTTTTTAATCCCAATTGCGTATCCATCATCTTCTACTTCAGGCTTAGCATCGGTAATTACAAGACCCGCTAAATTCTTAACAAAAGATTTGGCTACAGGTCCTTCAATAATTGCTGTATCGATACGGTTAGATTGCAATTGCAGAACGATCTCGGAAATTTTACCAAGAGAAGTGATTTTTGCGCCTTCAATCTCTTTGGCGATTTCTTCTTGAATAGAGCCTGTCTGTACACCAATTTTGGTACCCTTCACTGCGTCCATAGTAGCGTATTTATCTTTATCTGCTTCGCGTACTACAATAGCTTGTTCTGCTTTGTAATAAATATCTGAAAGTTCAACCGCTTTTTTGCGTTCTTCAGTCGGGCTAAGACCGGAGATCACCATATCTACGCGTCCACTGGACAATTCGTTAAGCAGTGAATCAAAAGGCAGATCCTTAACTTCAAGCTCAGCGCCCATGTCGGCAGCAATTTCCTTAGCGATGTCGATATCAAAACCTACGATAGTATCTTTTCCGTCCACTACTTTATGGAATTCGTACGGAGGAAAATCTGCACTTGTTCCCATAATCAGCTTTTTAGTAACTGCACCAGTATTTGCATTACCACTAGCAGCGGTATCATTATCATTTTTATTTTGACCGCAGCCTGAGAGCAGACCTACCGCTAATACCATTCCTAAACTAAGTTTACCCCATTTGTTCATTTCTATATCTCCCCTATTCATATGAAAAAATCTAAGTTGACCCAATGACTGACTTATTATAAATCAGAACGCATGAATATGCAAAGGCATAATTGTGACAATAACTTCCTTTTAATGGATTTCTATGAGGGGAATTCTATAATACGCAGCTAAAAAATCACTTTTATTCACGTTGAAGCTAAATTTATACATTTTTACTATCCCCTATACTGGCTAAATCATTCGACTGTTTATTCCTAATTTCATAAAAAAAGGACTGCTCCCAGAGTATTTACCATACTCCCGGGTGCAATCCCTTATTAACCCATTACAGAATTTGTTAAACTTTATCTGGTTATATCATCATAGATATCCATGTACTGCTGAGCGGATACATTCCAGCTATAATCTCCCGCGAAAGCATTTTTTGTGATCTTTTTCCAATGTTCAGGGTGCTTGTAAAAAGAAAGCGCCCGGCGCAGCGTAAACATCATATCGTGTGCATTATAATTGCCAAACGTAAAGCCATTGCCTTCACCGGTTTCTTCATTATAAGCGTGCACAGTATCATTGAGGCCACCTGTCTCACGTACAACGGGTATGCTACCATACCGTAAAGCGAGCAGCTGACTGATGCCACAGGGCTCAAACTTAGACGGCATAAGGAAGATATCGCTGGCAGCATATATTTTTCGTGAGAGTGCATCATTAAATAAGATCTGTGAAGACAGCTTGGTCGGATACCGCCATGCCGCTTCCTTGAACCAACGCTCGTAGGATTCATCACCTGTTCCTAGAAGCACAAATTGAATATCATCGTGATATAGCAGCTCATCCAGCACTCGGGTAAGCAGATCTAAGCCTTTGGAGTCCACAAGACGCGTGACCATAGCTACCATTGGGATATTAGCATCTACGGGTAATCCCAGCTCTTCCTGCAAGGCTACTTTGTTTTCCGTCTTCTTGGTTAAATTGGAACGATAACGGGTGACAAGGCTGGAATCTGTCGCTGGATTATAACTTTTAGTATCAATGCCATTCACAATCCCACTTAAAACATCTGACCGTGCGTTCAACAAACCATCCAGGCCGTAACCATAATAAGGTGTGCGAATCTCTTCTGAATAGGTCGGACTAACGGTCGTGATCCGATCACTGAATACAATCCCGCCTTTTAAGAAATTCACATTACCATAGTACTCCACACTACCAAAATAACTGCTATCCAGACCTAACAACTCTCCAAGTACCTCATAAGGAAACACTCCCTGATACAACAGGTTATGTATTGTAAATACACTCCGCATTTCACTGTAAAATGGATTGTGGCGATAATGCCCCTGTAGCAGCATTGGAATTACGGCCGCGTGCCAATCATGGCAATGCAGAACATCAGGCTGGAAATCAATGGCTGGCAGACACTCCAGCACTGCACGATTATAGAACGCAAACCGTTCACCATCGTCCATATAACCATAAATTCCATCACGGCCAAAATAATACTCATTGTCGATAAAATAAACGGGGATACCCTCATAGATAATGCGTTCAATTCCACAATATTGTTTTCGCCAGCCAATTGGAACATACACTTCCGTTAAATGCTCCATTTGAGCGGTGAACTTGTCAGGAATCCCACGATATTTAGGCAAAATCACTCGTACATCTACCCCGGCAGCCTTCAGCGCTTTAGGTAATGCTCCAATGACGTCGGCCAAACCACCCGTTTTAACAAAAGGATGGGCTTCAGCTGCGGCAAATAAAACTTTCATGATTATTTCCCCCTTAAACTGTACGGATTCTCTATTCGTACTTAGATCTATAACTCTTTTGCCTCTTTATTCTTACCCATTCGTGACGTTTTTTTAAACACCAGAAAGCTAAGGGGCGGAAGAGTCAGCTCTATGCTGTTCACCTGATTGTGCCATTCCAGCTTAACGCTCTTTTGAGGGACATTGTGCAATCCGGAGCCACCATACTCTACATTTTCTGAGCTAAAGAGCTCTTCATAAGTCCCGGCCCGCGGCACGCCTATACGATAATTGTGCCGCTCTACCGGTTGAAAATTGATGACTATAAGCAGCGTATCTCCTGGTTTCTTCCCTCGCCGTATATACGAAATCACACTTTGTTCATTGTCATCCGCATCAATCCACTGATAACCCTCTTGCGAATGATCCAGCTCCCACAACGCTTTTTCGGAGCGGTACAGTTTATTAAGTGCAGCCGTGTAGGCGAGCATACGACGATGGCTTTCATAATCCAACAGCAGCCAGTCCAGCTGCTCCTGATCCTTCCATTCGATAAACTGACCAAATTCTCCACCCATAAACAGAAGCTTTTTACCGGGATGTGAGATCTGATATCCCAGCAGCTGCCTGAGGCCTGCGAACTTTTGTTCATAAGCACCCGGCATTTTGTCTAACAAAGACTTCTTGCCGTGAACAACCTCATCATGCGATAGCGGCAATGCGTAATTTTCGGCATAAGCATAACATATTGGGAACGTAAGTAAATTATGATGATAAGGACGCCCACCAAAATCATGTTCTATGTAGCCTAGCGTATCATTCATCCAACCCATATTCCATTTGTAATTGAAGCCAAGGCCCCCTTCATGCACTGGTGCAGTAACCCCCGGCCAAGCACTGGACTCCTCCGCCATCATCAATGCTTTTGGGAAATAATGAAAGATAGCCTTGTTCAGATTCTGGATAAATTTGATGGCCTCCAGATTCTCCAATCCACCATTAGCATTCCGCCGATATTGATGATCACGCTTTTCGAAATCTAATCGAAGCATACTCGTAACCGCATCTACACGCATTCCGTCGATATGATAATACTCAAACCAAAACAGCGCATTAGAAATAAGAAAAGAAGAAATCTCCGGCTTGCTGAAATCAAACGAAAGTGTCCCCCAGCCTGGTTTTTCAGCTAACATTGGATCGGCATATTCATAAAGTGGCGCTCCATCAAACATACGCAAGCCGTGTGCGTCTTTGGCAAAGTGAGCTGGAACCCAATCTAAAATCACACCGATACCTGCCTGATGCAGCTGATCGATCAAATACATCAACTCATGGGGTTCGCCATAACGGCTGGTTGCCGCAAAATACCCCGTCCCTTGATAACCCCAGGATAGATCGTATGGATGTTCTGCCAGCGGCATAAATTCCACGTGTGTATAGTTCATCTCCACCAAATAAGGAATTAACAGCTCGCTCATTTCCCGGTAGGTGTAGAACTCTCCATCCTCTTTTTGACGCCAGGTACCAAAGTGCATTTCATAAATGTTCATTGGTTGTTGATATGGAGCTTTGCTTTTCCGACGCCATGCTGCATCTCCCCAGCGGTAGCCATCCAGTTCTGCTACTACCGAAGCCGTTGCCGGCCGAACCTCAGCTTTGAAAGCAAAAGGATCCGCTTTAAGGAAACTTGATCCATCTGAGGCAAGAATCCTGTATTTGTAAAAAGTTCCCGGCTGTATTCCCGGAAAAAAACGACTCCAAAATCCTGAATCGGGTATCTTATATAACGAGTCCACGCCCTGTGTTCCGTCCCAATCATTATGATCACCAGCTAGTCCTACATATGTCGCATGAGGAGCCCACACGGTAAAGCGCACACCGGTAACGCCTTCTTCAGCGGCAGTGTGTGCACCCAGCATAGAATAGCTGCGATAATTGGTGCCCTCATGGAACAGATAGATATCAGCAGCTGACGGAAGGGTCTCGATTTTTGCTTTTTCAGCCAATTCTACACCACCTTTTTCAATGTGCTTGTACCTATTACCTTACCCGAATATTACCATTTTGAAAATGTTTTGATGTTAAAAGAAAAGATTTTCTGATAAAGAAATATTAATTGTAATTTTTCTGTTTACAAAGCAATATATTTCACCTATGTCGTTTCAAGCGCTTGTCGTAAGTTTATATTACAAGCATTGACAAAATAATGGGAGGGATAACAAATGAACAACAAAAAAGATTGTATCGCCATGTTATTGGCAGGAGGGGAAGGCCGCAGATTGGCTCCCTTGACTTCCAGTATGGCTAAGCCTGCAGTCCCTTTCGGTGGACAGTATAAAATTATTGATTTCCCGCTAAGTAACTGTGTAAATTCGAACATTGATACAGTAGGTGTTCTGACACAATACGAAGCTGACTCTTTGCATAATCATATCGGTGAAGGTGAGCCTTGGGGCTTAGTTAGTCAAAAGGATAAAGGAGTCACACTCCTTCCTTCAGGTGTTGAAGGCAGAGACAGTTATACAGGAACTGCTGATGCGATTTATAAAAACATTGACTTTATTGATAGCCGCAACCCAGAACATGTGCTCATTCTATCCGGTGATCATATTTACCATATGAATTACCGTAAGATGCTGAATTATCATATTGAAAAAGGAGCAAAAGCAACCATCTCCGTAATGGAGGTTCCTTGGGATGAAGCTAGTCGTTTTGGAGTAATGAACGTAAACGATGATCTGAAAATTTCCGAATTTGCGGAAAAACCTAAAGTACCAAAAAGTAATCTTGCTTCAATGGGTATCTACCTGTTCGAGTGGGCTTATCTGAAGGAGCACTTGTTGCGGGATGCAGCTAATCCTAATTCCAGTCATGACTTTGGTAAAGACGTAATTCCTACCATGCTGGATCAGAACGATGATTTATTCGCTTACCGTTTCAAGGGTTACTGGAGAGATGTAGGTACAGTCGGCAGTCTTTGGGAAGCACATATGGACCTTCTGCAAAAAGACAATGGCATGAAGTTAGACAAGACTCATTGGCCTATGTATAGTCGGGTTCGCCGGACTAAGCTTGCAGTTCATAAACCACGTGTACAGAACCCCTCAACGGACTCTCTCGTGAATGAATCCTGCTCCCAAGAAGGTAGTCTACAACGTTCTGTAGTCTTTAATGGTGTAGAAATCGGTAAGATGAGCCAGATCAAACAAAGTGTTATTATGCCTGGAGTTCGCATTGGCCGTGGAGTGCTGATTGAGAATGCCATTATTGGTGAAGGGGCAATCATTAAGGATGGAGCAGTCATCAAAGGAAGCATAAATAATATCGTTGTCGTTGGACCACATGAGACTGTGGCTGCCAAGCCGGCGGTCCGAAACCAACCTTCCCGTCTGTTTCAGGATGTGTATGAGAAGACAGGACGTTTGCGTGAAGTTCTTCCTTCATAACAACCATTATATAGAAAAATACTTTATATAAAAAGGGGCTGTTGTCCTGGTCGATCATGACCAGAACAACAGCCCCTTCGGTTGTAAAGAATTAGTAATTTTATGAATTACGGCTAGCCGTCCATTCTCTGTCTAATATGCTCATTTCCACACAATCTACATATTGCTCTCCGAATAACGCAGACTCACGTTGAACACCCTCCCGCTTAAAGCCAACAGCTTCATAAGCTTTCAGGGCAGCCGTATTGAAATCGAAATCACCCAGAGACAAACGATGCAGGTTCAGACCTTCAAATCCGATTCGAAGCATTTCTTGCATCATCCGTTTGCCAATGCCTTTACCTTGAAACTCAGGATCTACTACTACCCTGCCGATACGTGCAGAACGATTAACCCGGTCAATGACTGAAAAGCTAATATGGCCCACTACCTGCTGCGTAGCTTCTTGAATTGCACAGAAGATAAGGCGATCGGATAAGCCTGGATGATTAGCATCCTTTAAGTATTTAACAAGCTGCTCATCATCTAAAGGATAAGTTAACGAAGGTCCTGCCCACTGCTTCAGATACTCTGGAGAAACACTCCAGCGCTTTATGTGTTCAAAATCAGATTCTGATATAAATCTGAGGATCAGACGGTCTGACTCAGCTCTCTCCTCAAAATGTTCATATAAGTTCACTAAACGACCATTTCCCATATCGTTAGTGCCCATGTAGTGAAAACCCATGCTCTGATAATAACGATTGAGCTTAATGTTATGTGCCACAGTGTCAAACCTAAGACTCTCACAGCCTAGATCTTTGGCTAGAACTACTGCATATTTAAGCATTTGCTGTCCAAGTCCTCGGCCGCGGTGGGAGTCTTTCACAGCTAATCGGTGCAAATAAGCGTAGGACTCATCATTTTTACTGCCCCAGTACTGTGGATCACTGAATTGCAACGTGAACATGCCAACTACAGCCCCATCGTCAAGGGCTAAATAAACATGTCTGTCAGCGAAATATCCTGCAATATCGGTCTCATTAAATTGTCCGGGTGTCCATTGGTTAATCCCGTTACGCTCCATCCATCCTGCCGCTTCTTGCAACAGCCTCAAGATGTCGTGAACCCGATCAGGCTCTCCACGAACTATACGGATCGAATTCTTCGTTATCCCCATCTCAGGTCACGTCTCCCAATCATCTAATTCAGGAAAGGTAGCTGTAATTTGAGTTACCTCATCTGAGTTAACTTCCGGCTGTGGTTCAGTAAGAGGCAAGATGACGGTTACTTCCGTTCCCTTTCCAAGCTCACTTGCCATATCAAGTGTCCCATTATGAAGTTCTACAATCTGCTGTGAGATCGCTAACCCCAAGCCTGTTCCTCCATTAAGTGCATCCACTTGAAAGAAACGGTCCTTAACTCTGGAGATATGCGCTTCACTAATCCCTATCCCGCTGTCTCGTACCATAATTGCTGTTTCTGTAGCAGACAGCCTCTTTGCTGACAATTCAATACTGGAATCTTCATGTGAGAATTTTACTGCATTGTCTACCAAGTTCAAGAATACCTGTTTTAAGCGATTGGCATCCCCTTTAACAAAGATCGCGTCTTCACATTCCAGCAACAGATGAATTCGTTTCTTTTCCGCTTTAGCCCATACATTCAGTATAGTCTCTTGTAGCAGTACCTTTACATCTACAACCCCAATCGACAGCTTCATTTGGTTCTGCTGCAGCTTAGAAAAGTCGAGAATTTCCTCCACCAGCCCAATCAGACGTTCACTTTCTTTGGAGATGATGCTGACTCCAAGTTTTGTCTCCTCCGGATCATACCCGCCGGAAACTAAGGTTTCACTCCAGCCCTTGATACTTGTAAGAGGTGTCCGCAGCTCGTGAGAAATGGACGAGATAAAATCATCCTTAATCTGATTGCTACGTACAATTTCCTGAGCCATATAATTCAGCGTTGAAGCCAAATCACCAATCTCAAATTTATAGTCTCCCTTAATCCGTACGTTGAATCTCCCCTTGGCCATCTGGGCTGAAACTGCCGTAATATTATTCAGCGGTTTCACAATCGAATTGGCCAGTCCGAAGCTAAAACCAACAACTACAGCCATAACAGCTGCAGCAATAGCAGTAGACAATAAGGTAAGATTAAGCAAATCATTATTGATTTCTTCTAGTGAAGTAATATACCTTAGGACATACTTATCCTGTCCATGAATCTGCAGCATTTTGGAAACCGCCATTACGCTCTCATTCGTGCCTGCCTGACGCCCTACCCAGCGCCCAACGCTGCCGCCAACGGCTTCTGGTACATCACTGGTCGTAATGGTCCGATCCGGCTGAAAGCCAGTGGAACTAGTGATGATATCCCCATTTAGCGATAAGATTTCCAGCTCCGTCTTACTCAATGAGAACCTCTCCAGTACTTCTTGTAGCAAATAGATGCTATTATCGCTTGGTATCATGTTTTTTTGAAAAAACGACTCTGAAACGGAAATGTGATTCTTAATCTTGCTGTATACACTGTCATAATAATATGTTCTGATGGCCAGCAGGAAGATAACTTCTACGAGGAGAAGCGCCAAAAAAACTACAAGAATGTAGTGCAGAACAATCTGTCTGCGCATCCCCTTCTTAATCATTGTCCTTGGCCTTTCCATCTATATCCGTGCCCCCATACAGTCTGCAAAAATTCCGGCTCCGAAGGATTGTTCTCAATCTTCTGGCGTAAGCGCCGGATATTTACATCTACAATTTTGGGATCACCCATATACTCCTTGCCCCACACATGATCCAACAGAAGATCGCGGCTAAGCGGAGTGTTTTCTTTTTCAAGAAAGAATTGAATCAGAGAGAACTCCGTAGGCGTCAGTTCAATGGCTACATTATCACGTTTGAATTGTTTGGTAATAAGATCCAAGCTGAAAGGCCCCGAATGAAAAGAAACCTTGGCCGACTGTTCACGATGCACATTTACTCGGCGCAGCAAAGATTGAATACGCGCAATTAGCTCTGTTGGGCTAAATGGCTTACTAACATGATCATCTGCACCTACGGACAAAGCGTAAACTTTATCCTGCTCCTGAACCTTGGCGGTAAGAAAAATAATTCCCAAGCGTTCATTAGTCTCCCTAATCCGTCTACAAACTTCAAATCCATCAATGCCGGGAACCATAACATCCAATAACGCAATATCAATATCAGGTATAGTGGTTAATTTATGCAATGCTTCATTCCCGTCAGCAGCCTCCAGCACTTCGAAACCATTACGCTTCAAATTAATGACTATGAAACTGCGAATGGACTCTTCATCTTCCAATATCAGAACTTTACTCATCTATTCCCTTCCTTTCAATAGGGGAGGCAATCTTATTGCTTCCTTCTTTAGTTGTACTTTGTTCTAGCTCACCACGGTAGCCGATGACTTTATCTAAATCCCGTCCAAGCAGCTCCCAGCCTTCATTCTTAGCCTTATCCCATTCCGAAGGAGAAAAGAAGGAAACCTCCGCAAAAGTCTCTCCGGTATCAGTCATGATGAACTTAAGATTTTTATCCAGAACAGATTTCGTATCAATACTTACCTTTCCATGCAGCTCCGGATCAAAATTAATAGTAAAGCGATCCGATGGATCACGATATAGCTGGACTGCGAAGGTTAGGCCATCTTTTCCATCCCATTTATAATAGGAGGTGAAATAAGGAATATCTGCGGGGTCGAAATACTCCCATCCTTTTGGCGCTTCAAGCAATCCAACTTCAATAATGCCATCATGATCGATATCTTCGCTTGCAATCAGACGATCTTTGTAAGTCCTCGTATCACCTGGCAAAACCACGCGCAGCTTGTTGTGCTCCATAAGAACAATTAAACTGTAGGCGGATTGGAAATCCACCGAAGCGTCCAATACGATTCCTTCTTTATCCTTGGCAATCTTTCCTGCGACAATATTGTAATAATTAAAAAAATACGGATCGATATCCTCGATCTTATCGAGCACCTTAAAGCCATCATTGTACTGATAGATCGAAATGGTTGCAAATTCATTTCTTTTAAAATAAACTACGGTGATATCTTCAATTCCATCCTTGTTAAGATCATCAATCATATATTTGGTGTAAGGAAGTGAAAGCACTTCTTCCAATGATCCGCTGGAATAGCTATACACGACGAGGCCTTTTTCTTCCCCGCGTGAATAACCTGTAATGATATTCAGCTTCCCGTCACCTGTCATATCTTTCAGATCGACGGACTCCAGCATAGTTCCATCCCCATCAAAAACAAGCTTTTTGACCCAGGCATCTCCTTGCTTCTCTAAGATCATCCCGTGAATCTCTACAGCTTCGCTTGGCGTTCTATAGAACACCAACGACTCCATAATTCCATCGTTATTGAGATCCTCTGTGAAAATTGAGCTCTCATCATTAACCGGACGGATCAACTCCGTACCCGCTGGAATATGTGAATTAATAGCAGCCATAAGTGTTGCTTTGTCAGCAGACAGCTGCGGAGCTTTCATCTTCGAAACGGGATCACTGATGAAAGTACAACCCGAAAGTACGGATAACGACAGTGTTGCAGCTGCCAGGCACCTAAGACTTTTTATACTCAACCTCATCACTCTTTTCCTTATCCGTGTCCGAACTTTACAAATTCGCTCGTTCCTGAGACGTTAATCTACGTCCCTTTATATCATGCTTAATTCGCCCATCTTCTAGTACCCATATACGTGAAGCGAAACGTTCTGCCAGTTCAATAGGCAGCACCGTCACTACGGTAAGACCCGTCTCTTTACAGAGTCTGCGCAAAGTTTCCAATACACTCTCTGCCGATTTGGGGTCCAGACCCGTAACCGGTTCATCCGCTAGAATTACTTTGGCACCATGAGTTAATGCTCTAGCAATCGCTACACGCTGGCGTTCACCACCGCTTAGCTGGCTAGTCTTCATCTTCGCTTTGTCTAGAAGTCCAAGGGCATCTAATTCATCCATCGCACCCATATAATCATCTGAACGAACCATCCCTGTAACCATACGCCACATTGGCGTCTGTGCGGACTGGCCGATCAGCACGTTTTTCAGCGCTGTGCGGTTAGGATTGAGCTCTGCATTCTGCTCCAGATAAGCCCACTCCCGGCGGATTTTTCTTTTTCCGGAAAAGGCGCTCGCCATAATATCCGTACCGTCCACTCTAAAATTCCCTCTGTCCCACTTCTCTCGCAGCGCTAAACAGCGTAATAAAGTGGTCTTACCGCTCCCACTCGCTCCAAGTATGGCTACGAGCTCACCCGGCTCTAATTGAAATCCTATATCCTGCAGGACCGGATTTTTGTCTTCCCCAACTGCCTTGGCTAAGTGTTCAACTGTGATCATAGTTCAGCCTCTCCCTGTCTTCATCTATAATCTATAGTGTACTCTGAATGTGAGTTCAATTTCCATGCGAGCACTCGTTCTTATCTTACCTCAATTTCTAGGTTGTGGCGAGAATAATAACCCAAGCAAGCCGAACACGATATATAAACCACCCATCAGGGCAAAAATACCGCCGCTTAAGCCCACTTGCAGTAACAAACCACCGATGCCGGGGCCGATAATACTGCCAATACTAAAATGGAAAGAAGCAACCACATTGGCAGCTGGCAGTAGATGTCGTGGCAAAATATCCGCGGCCAGACTTAGCCCTAACGAGAAAAAGGAGCCCACTAGTCCTCCTGCGATCATCAGAAGCACCATTGTCAACGTAAAATGATCACCTGCCAGCGGCAACATCGTAAAGGCGATCCCGCCTCCGATCCCGGCAATAATCAGTACCCGCTTGCGGCCAAACCGGTCGCTCCACAGACCTAATGGAAACTGCAGAAGCAGTCCTCCGATCCCCGCAAAAGGCAATAATGCTGCAATTTGATCTGTGCTGTAACCGATACGCAGACCATATACCGGAAAGCTGCTATTTAAGCTAGCTTCCATAAAGCCATATAAAAGGGCTGGAATTAAAGCGAACCAGGCTAAGCTGTAACAGCGACCGAAACGGCGAACCTGGCTTTCACCACTCTCCGCTTTATCTGGCCGGGAATCCGGCAGAATTGTAGTCACAAGGATTAAGACTAACAAAAATAGAAATGCGAGAACAATAAAAGGCACTGCCTGTCCATAACGCAGCAGACTAATCCCAAGTGGTCCCAAGCTAAAACCCAGACCATAGGACATGCCATATAGTGAAAGATTACGTCCACGATGCTCGGCAGGTGTCATGAGCAGAACCCAAAGCTGAGCCCCGTAATTAATCGCAGCATCGCCCACCCCCACAAGCAGACGCAATACAAACCATACCTTGATCCCTGTAAAAAAGGGAAACATGAGCAAGCTTACTAAGACTAAACTAATCCCACCAGCTATCAATTTTTTAAATCCAACCGCTCCAAGAACACGTTCAGCAATCAAGGTCATCCCAAATGATCCTATGTATAGCGCAGCAGCATTCAGTCCGTTCAGTGACGAGGAGACTCCTTTTTGCTCCAAAAGGATGGATAGAATGGGCAGCAACAGCCCTTGGCTAAGCCCTGCGGCTATAGTAGCGGTAATAAGAATCATGAAAGTCATTTTGCTATTACTTCGTATAGATACTTTAAGCCGGTCTGACACGGATGATATCCCCCTATAATAAAAACAATGATGTGATCTAACGCCAATTGGCAAACACCGAACATTATAGTGGACAACCCTCTTCAAAACAAGAGATAATATGTAGAAGTTACGGATTTCTGGGGGTGCATGTTACATGGATTACGAATTAAAAATCGACGTATCGCCGGTTTATGAACTGCTGGACAGTTTTATGATATATGTAACCAGAAAATGGATCTCCAATTTAGACCTCGGTCCCCACTGGGTAAGTGATGTGGAAGATCGCATTACTCCTCATAAAGTAACAGCTCTCATGCAAGCTGCCGAGTGGCCATTTACAGATTATGATGTGTTATATGCTTGGGTTTATAGCCGAGGGCCCGCAACATCAGTGCTGCATTTCCTGGATGATCTGGATTCAGCTTCTACAGAAGAGTGTTATCAGCAGATCGCACCGCTAATTCACGATTTCACCATAGATGAAGCTTTCCGGATCAAGAGCAGCTATAGTCCGCTTCTTAGACTCTGGTATGAGCAATATTTCCGTCATGTTGAACACAAGATTTTACCGTTATTAATTGAAGATGCCTCTGAGAAAAAAATGCTGGAAAGCAAAATGGATCCTATTTCTTTAATTGAATACGCATCCGGTGGTGTAGTTTTCGAGGATATACGGGATCTTAAGACTATAGTATTATTGCCTACCGTTCATAATCGACCAATCAACACCTACTGCTTCTACAAAACTATGGTGATTGTACAGTATCCTGTAGATGTGCCATTGGAAGATGAAAATGAGCCACCGATGGTGCTATTGCGCATGACCAAGGCGCTGTCAGATCCAACCAGACTCCGATTGCTTCGGTATGTCGCCCATGAACCCAAATCTCTATGGGAGATGCAGTCCGATCTAAATCAATCCAGAGAAATGCTTATGCATCACCTAATGATCCTACGCGTAGCCGGTTTACTCCGTATCCATCTTCGCGGGGAACAAGACGAGCGCTTCAGTATCCGTCCAGACGGCGCTTCTGAGCTTCAAATGTTTCTAGAATCTTATATTCACCTATAGAACACTATACAGATACAGATCCAAGGAGTGAGAGATATGAAATACACAACTCAACAGGTAATTTTCGATCTAGATGATACGCTGGTTCACTGCAACAAATATTTCGATTTAATTTTAGGGCAATATTTCGAGCTCATGACTGATTGGTTTAATGAATTTGGCCCAAGCACCAGTGAATTACGCAGCAAGCAAATAGAAATTGATGTTGATACCGTCAACACGAGTGGCCTGGCCAGCGACAACTTCCCTAAATCCTTAATCGCCACCTACCGTTATTTCTGCGCCAAATATAACCGTCCGACAGATCGCTTTCAAGAGCAGCAATTACACAAGCTCGGTCTAAGCGTCTATGACCAAGAAATTGAAGCTTACCCTGGCATGGTTGAAACACTCGATACGCTGAAGCAAGAGGGTCACCATTTATTCTTGTATACTGGCGGGGACGACACCATTCAGCAACGTAAAATTGAACAAATGAAGCTGGATGCTTACTTTGACGATCGTATCTATATTCGGAAGCATAAAAATGTTGAGGCACTTGAAAATATTTTGGCTACCCAAAGCTTTGACCGCAAACGTACTTGGATGATTGGCAACTCGTTACGTACAGATGTACTTCCCGCAGTTACCGCAGGCATTAACAGTATCTACCTGAAGCAACAAAATGAATGGAGCTATAACCTTATCGAGCTGGAGCAAGAGATGCAGCAAGCCGTAATGACTATTTCGTCCATCCACGAGGTGCCTCCTGTCATTCGCTCAGCCGCTAAATTCAAAAACTAATAATCTAGCTACAACGTTACGTAGCATTGTTACAAATGACATATCTACACTACCTACTGGATGATTATACTATTTTTATAGTATTCCTATATTATCTAGGAGGTGAGATATGAATAAGAAAGTGTCAGCTAAACAATCTCAGACCAAAAGACCTTTGCTTCCCATGATATTAGGTGTCGTTGTTGTAATCCTTCTCGCTGTAATTGTTTTCATCTTAAGCAATAAGACTGATGATACAGCAGATCTACCCAACTACACCGACGTAAAGGGAAGCATTGTTGTTGATGGGCTGAAATATGAGAAGCAACCTCATCTTGGAAGTCCTGATGCCAAAGTTAAAGTTATCGAATTCGCAGATTTCAAATGTCCCGCCTGCAAAATGTGGACTGAAAAGTATCTGGATACTTTTATTAAAGACTACGTGGATACCGGAAAAGTGGAACTTTTCTTCATGAACTTTGCATTTTTGGACCGGGACTCTTATCTTGCAGCTAGCGCCGGCGAAGCCATCTACAAGCAAAGCAACGAGAAGTTCTGGGAATACCTTCATAAGCTGTACGCTAATCAAGGCGATGAGAGCGAAATTTGGGCCACTCAGAAATTCATTCTAAAATTCGTTAAGAATAACATCGAGGGCATTGATTACGCTCAATTTGAAACAGATCTCAAGAATCATACCTACATGTTCGATGTAAAAGAAGACTTTAAGATCGCTGGTTCCTACGGAGTGAACGGTACTCCTAAATTTATGGTGAACGGAGTGCTGCTTCAGGATTCTTCCTATGAAGGGTTAGCAGCAGCGATTGACAAGCAGTAAGCAGCCTTTAACTTGTGCCCTATAAGCTGTTCACTTTGAAAAAAGTGACCTTCTTACAGGGATTTTTTGTGTCTATGAATTAAAAAAGATGACTTCTGTGATATACAAAAGTCATCTGCTGATTACTTAATTAAGCCACTGCTTATTCTACCAAATGACACACGGCACTATGGCCTTCTGACACGATTTTCCGTTCAGGCTTGACAGCCATACATACATCCGAGGCAAAAGAACACCGCGGATGAAAAGTGCATCCACTTGGTGGGTTAAGCGGTGATGGCACCTCGCCTTGAATCGACACCATCTGCTGCTTCTGCTCCACACTATCCGGAATCTTCAAAATCGAATTTAGCAGGACCTGCGTGTAAGGATGCGTAGGTTTCTTGAACAATTCATCCGCCGGAGCTTGCTCAACCACCTCTCCTAAATAAAGAACCGCGATATCATCACTCAAATACTCCACTACTGCCAAATTATGCGAAATAAAGATATAAGTCAAGTTAAACTCCTTCTGCAAATCCTTTAGTAGTTGAATGACTTGAACCTGAATAGATACATCCAATGCGGACACCGGTTCATCACAAATAAGCAATTTGGGATTCAGTGACAACGCTCTGGCAATCCCAACCCGCTGCAATTGTCCCCCTGACAGTTCATGCGGATAAGCGTATTGGACTTCAGAAGGCAAACCGACCCGCTCAAGAAGTTCGATCACACGCTCATGCCGGCTTAGTTTAGTTCCGATTTTGTGGATTGCCATTGCATCTTCAATAGCGTCTCCTACCGTCATTCTCGGGCTGAGGCTCGCCTTGGGATCCTGGAAAATAATTTGCATATCCCGGCGCATTGCCCGCAGCTTTTCTTTATTTGCCTTTGAGAGTTCAACATCCTCAAAAAATATTTTTCCTTTGTCAGATTCGAGTAGACGCAGAACCATTCGCCCTAAGGTTGATTTTCCCGAGCCGCTTTCCCCAACAAGCCCCAGTGTTTTCCCCGCTTCCAGTGTAAAGGAAACATTCTCGATGGCATGCAGCTTTTTTCCTTGTACCCGAAAAGTTTTCGAGACATTTTCTACGCGCAAGAGCGGATTATTGGGCATAGGAAGCGACCTCCTCAGCATGATGGCAGGCGATCTGATGATCGGTGCTAAAATCTCGAAGCTTGGGTACTTCATTCTGACACCGTTCAGTTGTATAGAAGCAACGATCGGCAAATGGGCAGCCGGTCAATGTCTGTGTAAGTGTCTTTGCCGTCTTTGGAATAGGCATTATTTCTTTTCCCTTGTGGCCCACTTCGATAATGGAACGTTTCAATCCAAGTGAATAGGGATGCGCTGCCTCACTTATGAACTTGTCCGTGGTGGCTTTCTCCATGATTTGGCCCCCGTACATCACAATGATTTTGTCACAAAAGTTGGTCGCAAGGCCAAAATCATGCGTTACCATCACTACGCTCATCCCATGTTTTCTGCGTAATTCCTGCAATAGTGCAAGAATCTGCATCTGCACAGTGACATCAAGCGCGGTTGTTGGCTCATCGGCAATCAATAATTGTGGTTCACATGCCAAAGCAATAGCAATCATAATACGTTGGCGCATACCCCCGGAAAATTCGTGAGGATAACTTTTAAACCGTGATTTGGGATCCGGAATCCCCATTTCATGCAAGAGCTGAATGGTTCGGTCAAAAGCTTCCTTTCGGTTTGCATATTGATGCGTAAGCATGGCTTCCATTATTTGATCCCCGATACGCATGATCGGGTTCAAGCTGGTCATCGGATCTTGAAAAACAACGCCGATGTCACGTCCACGAATATCTTCTAATTGTTTGGGACGCATTTTAAGTAAGTCCTTACCATTAAACTGAGCTGTCCCCGATGTTATTTTTCCATTTTCGCGGATAAGCCCAATTGATGACATCAATGTAACGGACTTGCCGGAGCCACTTTCACCAACAATCCCTAAAGATTCATTTTCATTGATTGAAAAACTGACGCCGTTTACGGCATAAACTTCATCTTCACTGCGGGAAAACTTCACATGAAGGTCATCAATAGAAAGTAGTGGTTGACCCATATTAATTGCCTCCTTTTGGACTGAATGCTTCCTGGAGACCGTCTGCTACAAACAGAAACGAAAGCAAGGTTATTGCAAAGATACCTGCCGGAAAATACAGCAGCCATGGAAAGCCGAGAATATTCTCACTGGCTTGGGCAATCATACTCCCAAATGAAGGGATTGGCGGCCGAAGCCCCATGCCAAAAATACTTAAGCCTGCAATCTGGATGAGATCACCGGGAATCCCGAAGGCGAGAGAGACACCCATACTGCCGATAACATTCGGCAACATATACCTTCTGGCAATATGCGCCTGAGATGCGCCTAACGCTCTTGCCGCTTCCACCATCTCCCCGTCCCGCATACTTAGGACCAGACTTCGGATCAAGCGTGCATACCCCGCCCAGCCCGGAATTCCAATTGCTAGAATCAAAGATAAATACCCACGTCCCAGCATAATGACTAATATCAAGGCGAACAAAAATCCCGGCAAAGTCATCATGAAATCCACAGCACGCATAATAATCATATCGGCGATTCCGCCGCGCAATCCGGCCCACAAGCCCAATATGATTCCAATGATGAAGCTGACCAAAGTCGCTCCAAAAGCAATAATCAGAGCACTTCGAACACTGAACAGAATCTGGCTGAACATGTCATGCCCCACATTATCCGTACCAAAAATATGCTGCCAGGTCGGCCCTTGATTGATGGCCAAAAAATCCCCCGTGCGATAGTCATATGGGGCCACCCAAGGTCCAATAATCCCCGCGATCAAAAAAAGGATAACCCAGACCAAACCAATAACGGCAAGACGATGTCTTTTAAATCGCTTCCAACCTTGATAAAACTGGGATCTCTGAAGATTCTTTTTTCTCTTCAAAGCTACATCCGATTGAGTTGCTGCAACTGTGCCAGCCAATTGCTCCCCCTCCTAGGTTCGTATAGTCTGTGCCGCTTATAATCTGACACGCGGATCAATAAAGGCATAAATAATGTCAACGAGTAAATTCATAATCATAATCATGGATCCCAGCAGAAATACAGATGTAATGGCGAGCGGATAGTCGAAACTGGTAAATGCCGTCTGCATCACCTGACCAAGCGCTGGAATGGCGAAAATTTGCTCCACCCAGATCGTGCCCATCACTGTAAAAGCAAATTGAGGTCCAATGACGGTTATCATCGCAGTCAGCGAGTTTTTAACACCATGCTTAAATATCATCGGCCAGTATTTGACACCCTTAGCTTTTGCGGTTCGCATAAAATCCGACCTCATAGTTTCGATCAGACTGCCCCGCATATATCTGGCAACAACACCGACATTCGCCGCAGATAAACAAATAATCGGCAAAATTGCTTGCCTCCAGTGACCCCATCCCGTTACAGGCAGAATCCCTTGAAACACAACACCAAATAACAAAACCATAATCACCGCGAGAACAAATGCCGGAATGGCCTGACCCGTCAATGAGATGGTGCTAACAACATAATCGTTCCAAGTGTTACGTTTGAGTGCTGCAATAATGCCAAGCGGAACCCCGATAATTACCGAAAGAACAACAGATCCAAAGGCCAGAAGTGTACTGATCGGCAAAGCCTGCTTCAGTTGAGTCGCAATTTGCAAAGATGGATTCTGCATCGAATTACCGAAATCGAAGGTTAATTGATGCCAAATATACTTCATGATTTGCTGCCACAGCGGTAAATTCAAACCATACCGGCTTTGAAATTGGTCCATGACTTGTTGGTAGAGAACAGGGTTTTGCCCTTGCAGCGGAGCCAGTGCCGTAGCCATGGTATTCGTATTCATGAAACCGCCAGGTGAATAATACATCATGGTATAGCTAACTGAAATGACCAAGATTAAAGTGATAATAATTTGTAAAATGCGCTTTGAAATAAATTTCAATATGGTCAAATCCGACCCTCCTTTACCGATTCACGGGCACCATAATTGGCGCCCGCGATTGGTAATTATTCAACCCATTTAGGATTATTCTACAGATAAAAGATGCAGCCCATAGAAGTTGCCCCATGCCCAAGGATTTGATTGCACTCCTGTAATGCCGGGTTTTACCAAGAAGTATTGCTGTTGATAATATAACGGAACAGCATAAGCTTCCTCGAGCAGGTTATTAACTACCTTAGCCGCGATAGGAGCAGCGTCTTCGACGGTCAGCGCATTTACGAATTGCGCTTGCCACATTCTCAAATCTCTTAAGGTATCAGATTGATAGCTGTTGTAGTATACCTGTACATCAAGAGCATTTTGATTCAACTTGCCACCTGGCGCATTTGGTGCTACGAAGGTCCAAGCGGTTACAAAGGCGGCATGTTTTTCATCGCTATTTTTAGCGTTTTTCCAAAGGTCTACAATCTGTTGCCATTGTTCAGCGGCCGTTGGAAGCCCCGGTTGTTTCAAATAAGGCTGCCAATCCGCAGGCTGCTCTGCTGTCCATTTATCCAAGAAGGCGATATCCTCTTTAGCAGCTTTTTCTAATGCTGCCCAGTCGCTCCATTCCACACCGGCGTTCTTATTATCCGGATCCCCATATTTTTCAATGGCCGGTTTATAATAAGTTTCCTTGGTCCAAGCCACGAATTGTTTCGTAGCTTCTAACGGGGCATCCAGTGTTCCTATGGAATATAGTTGCTGCGTTGCACCCATGTCCAAACTTCCTGGTTCACTCCAGTTGGTTGCGCCCGACGCCAGGATAAAGCCTGGTTTTGCGTCGCCCTGAGGTCCGCTGTACTGATAAGCGTTAAACTGCGCCTCATTGAGCTGAACTAGCTCTGTTTTGATGCCAAGATTTTGTTGGAGTAATTGACCTAGCGCCAAAGCAATTTGTTCACCCTGAGCATCTACTTGCTTGACCCCAACATACAGCGATAAGGTTGGCAGACCTTTACCGCCTTCATAACCGGCATCCTTCAACAATTGTTTGGCTGCCTCCAGATCTTCCGGAAGTCCTTGCTCCAGTTTTTCCGTTGGCCAGCCTGGAGAAGCAAAGATATTGGTCGCACCGCCCATGCCGTTCAGCACCGATTCTACGATCGGTTTACGCTGGATCGCTTTAGCGATAGCCTGGCGCACCTCTTTTTTGTCATATGGAGATTCCGTTGTCGGGTTGCTCCAGAGCAAATATTTGATCGCATATGTCGCTGCAGTATACAGCTGGGACTTTAGCTCATCCGTTTTCTTCACGTATTGTAAATCAGACGCGCTTTGGATTAGAACGACATCCGCATGGCCGGACATATAATCCTCCACCGGCACAGTTGTTGCCGGAAGAACATGGATGGTCTCTACATTACCGTGATTAAGCTGGCCAGCTGCACCTACATAATTCGGATTGCTCACCATGACGAGTTCACCGTTAGGTGTAAAAGATTTAACCATGTAAGGGCCATTGCTCACAAAATTCCCCGGTTCAAACCACTTACCAGGGTTCGCTTCGACCGCTTTAGGATTCATAGGCATCGACCCGGAAAGAACCATATCCCCCAGAATAGCGTGAGGCAGCGTGGTCGTAATTTCCAGCGTGTAATCATCAACTACTTTTAGACCAACTTCTTCTTTACTTACTGATCCGGCATGGTATGCATATCCGTTCTTCACAAAATTAAGTACACTTAGCCAAAGTTGTGCGGTTGTGTTAGCTGGATCCAATTGATACATATAAGAAAAATAAAAATCATGGGCGGTTACTGGATCGCCGTTTGACCATTTGGCATCTTTACGGAGGGTAAATGTCCAAGTTTTTTTGTCATCGGAGACGGTATAACCTGTCGCAATTTTCGGAACGATTTCATTATCCTGATTGTAGCCATAAAGCCCTTCGAGCAAAGTTCCTTGCCCTACCAGAATTTGTCCTTGCCATTGTGTAGGATCGAGCGTCGGGATCTTTGGATTGAAAACGGTTACCGAACTTCCCGCTTTAATTTCAAGATCAGAAGCGCCTTCATTCTTAACTGCCGTTTGACCTACATCACTGGTTGCTTTTACCGAAGTATTGCTATTGCCTGCAGCATTTTTACCGTTCTCATTGGCACTATTAGAGGAATTACTGCAAGCAGTCACAGATAACAAAGAAAATGACAGAAGTAGAGCTAAGAACGCGTTCTTTTTTTTCATCCTCAAGTGAACCCCCTCGTACATAGTCATGAATCTAAAAAATAACATTTTATTTTTTGTTATCTATGATGTTATCCTTCACCTTCTCATGTTTTGCCCCCCTAAATTTAAACTCAGATGTTTGTTTGTGAAGTTTCGAATGTCTTCTTTTGAATTTCACTTAGAAAACTAAGAGTAATCGCTTACATTCTAAAATTTTCCACAAAGATTGTCAAGAAAAAATGTTACGTTAGTTAGCATAACTAGTTATAATTAATATAACTTATTTGTTGAATATGAACTTTTAGTTAATATTTTATTAGCTTTTTTAGTTTTATTTCGTAAATAACACTAACTTATTGACGAATTTTAGCTTATTTCTTGTATTGCTGTTATAAATGCTATAGAAGAACAAGTTCTATGAGTTCCATAGAACATAATAAAAAGAGTGTATCCCAGCAGTCATTTTAAGACCTTTGGGATACACTCTGAACCATTGAGATATGGGAATCGGAATAAAATACTGCTATCGATACAAATATCAGAATAGGTGGACTCCGCCTCTACCGGAAATTATCTACACACTCATGTAGAAAGGCGTCTAGTGTGCGTGGATCTCTGCCGAGCAAACGCTTCACAGTGTCATTTGGACTTTCTGGCACCATCCTAGACATGGTTTGAATTTCCACAACGTGGTTCGCGAGCCAAGGAGGCAGATTCCCATGCTCAATAAGATTACGGAGTAGTACTTGAGGTTCCATGTTGATGTAACTTATCGGCCGATTAAGCAGGGCAGATAGTCGACTCGCGATCTGGGGATAACTGAAAATCTCCGAACCAGTAAGCGTATATATATGGCCTGATACCTTGTGGTTGGTCAGAACTTCTGCGGCAACGTCTGCAATATCGCGACAGTCAATAAAGTTACACGGTGAAACGCCCATAGAGCCGAAGAAAACATTTTGGGTTGTGATCGTTGGTGCAAAGCGCATTAAATTTTGCATGAACGCATAAGGGCGCAATACGGTATGGGTGATACCCGATTCCCTCAACGTGTTCTCAATTTCTTGATGCCAGCCCGCCACTGCCACTGGAGAGCTCTGCTCATAAGCTGGACTGGATATTTTTACGATATGTTTGATTCCAGATTCGGTGGCAATCTGAATGATTGAGGTTTCCAATTCGATTTGTCTTGGACTGTTGGACATGGCAAGGAAGAGCTGGCTAGCACCTGTAAACACACGTCGCAGCGATTCAGGATCGGAAGCATCTACCCTTGCGACCTCAGTAGTCGATCGGCCTTTCTCTCCGATTTGATCACGCAACTTCTCTGGCTCTCTGCTCAGCGCCCTGACAGGTACGCCAAGATCAACCAAACGTTCCAAAAGCACACTTCCAATCGTACCTGTTGCTCCGATAATAACTATCATTTTTATCTTCTCCTTTTGGATGAAAAATTAGTTGTGAAGGCAAGTCGCCACCGCCATGTCACTATCGTGCTCGCTATGAATCCAGACAACGGGAAATCGATCCAGACACGATTTACCCAGGCCAAGTGATTGCTCGGAATCATAATTTCTACTACAACAGATGTCACCCATGCAGCGTATAGCCCAAATGAGGACCCGGCCATTGCGAATACCCCTACCACAACCAAGTGAGGCGCACCGATGACCCATCGCAAACGGCCCACTCGGCTGTGCAACAAAAGTCCAATCATCAAGGCCATCAAGGCCGATGCACCGCCAATAGTAGTCAATGCCGCTATTTGAAGCCCCCTATCTACAGTAACCAATCCCCCGATACCTGCCATAATGGCAGGAGCAGCATAGGCCATTACAACTTCACGCCATAGTACAAAAGTCTTTTTCTTGGAACCAACAGCCTTGATGCTGTAAACATCATCTGTCTGATTCGGGTATTTCATCTGGTTCATTTAGTTGCTCCCTTCTTCTTTGAAATAGTTCAACGATTGATTTCAGCGAATTATAATTAGGTGCCTAACTATATAAGAGTAAAAATAGGCTAGCTTCACTAGCCCAATTCTACTCATTACTGATGTTTCCCTTTGGTTTCGAGCCTAATTCGCCCGTAAGTGCTGAAATGCCCTGTGTAACTCGACCCAGCAAATCGAGAAATAAGCTGCGTTCTTCGATGTTGAGCAACCCCACCATTGCTTCAAGCCGAGCGAAATGCTCAGGAGCCATTTCACGGAGCTTCTTCGCTCCTTCTTCCGTTAAAACGACTGATTTCTGGCGGCCATCGTCTGAGCTTAATCGCCGAGATACTAGCCCATCTCGTTCAAGAATGTCGATAAGACCAGTCACTGTAGCACGTGTAACGCCTAGATGCTCCGCTAATTGCGAAGGCAACTCTTCTCCTTCGTTATCTTCAAGATCTGCCAATAAACGATAACGCCCTGTTGATAAACCGAATCTAGAGAAATGAATCTCAGAGGCGTGTCCAAGCATGGCTCCCGCTGCCATTAGCCTAGACGCGACGAGTATAGCCTGTGCGTCTATGTCTAGGTTGTAACGATCAATCTGACGCTTGGATTGTACAAGCGAGGGAATAGCCTCAATGTCGTTTATTTTTTTATTATTGTTGTTCATATATGTAGTATGGTCCCTAACTACTTTTGTGTCAACTCATTTTTTTTATAACTCGTCAACCCTGGAGTTATACAGTTGGATTTGGTTGGAACTCTATATTCTCCCAAAGCTCGATCAGTCGACCTTCAGGATCTTCAATCCAAGAGGTCCTTTGCAACAAAATCTGTTGAACCTACATCACCATAACGCGCCGTCGTAAAGTGAATATTCTGCTCTTATTTTCTAAAGTAGTAGAAGTTCTGTCCGCATCATTCTACTATTCGAATTTTAACTGGAGCGAATCACAAATTGGCATATAGCCTATCTTTTGATAGATGCTATTAGATGTGGGATTTGCTAAGTCCGTATATAAGACGCACTTAGTAAACCCTTTATCCAACGCAAGTTGGCTTATTTGCGCCACAATTGAAGTAGCGTAACCCTTTCCGCGCTCATATGGAGGGGTATAAACAAATGCCACGCCAATAGCCGTCTGCATTTCCCTTGTATATCCTGCCATAGATACGGGTATCCCGTTGTCCTCTAAAATATAGAGTTTCTTCGATGCTATTCGGTAGAGGTAAGGGCCTGCATCTTGCGGAATGGACATTTCTGTTTTACCATAACTCCCCGCTGCATAAAATGCTTCAGCCCAGTAAGGGAAAAAATGAATATCCTTATCATCTAACAATCGAACGACACCAACCTTTTGAATGTCTGGATTTACTGCTGTAAGTTCATATATACGTTGGCTCATCATTGTTTTAAAGGTTATTCCCTTGCGCAAGGTATATTCCTTGGCAAAATAATCTGCCAAGTTTTTTTCGGTCATCACACCTGGAATTTCACGGTCTTTCAGCCCATCTATCAGACAGTTTATAGCTTCTGGATTAATTATGTTGTCTGTTGCATAAAGTGTAATATTGTGTGGCGGTGTCATTATGGCGGTAAGTTGTATGCCCTTAGCATCCGAAATAGTTACCATAAGCCAATTTACAGGGTCACGCCAGTCTGTTTTGTCTTTTCCTTCATGTCCAATTATAATATTGCCAAGAGGAATCAAATTTTGTGCTTCATGACGCATCAGCATACCATAGGTATCATTGTAAAACTCATGCACATCCGTATACAATTTGAATTGCATTGCAATATCCCCCTTTCATCTGCTCAACGTATTTCCGGATTTTTCGAACCAATCGTTCTTCTTACGGTTTGTTGATTTTTCACCTGCCAATTTAATAATTAAGTTATGAAGACGCAAAAACCCCATCCCATTAAGGACGGAGTTGCTCCGCGTTACCACCCTGATTGACGTTTATAATAAACGCCCTCTTAGCCATCGTCCAACAACGATGCTTCTTTGTAACGGTAGAATCCCGGTCCAATCTACTATAATTCGCGGGACAGCTCTGAGGTGATTTTTTGATTCGGATATCCGCTATATAAGATAATAGGAATATTCTGTCAACCACTCAAATAACAATAGGGACCTTTAAACTTATATTGCTTCTAAAGCAGCTAATCCAACTAATCATGCAACTATATGATTGTGGAGACTACACCACAGTCTGCTTATTTTCTTCATCAACACATAGCACCTGCTTAATCTGTTTCGATTAGCTTGGAGGTCAACTTCACTACTGGCCTGATATACTTCAAAAACCGCTCCGGATCGTGATAAACGTAAATGATTCTCCCAGGGGAAGTATCAAAGCAGTAACCAGTGTCTGCAAAATTAAAAGTTGCCATTGCCCTTTCCATCTTTTCCTCTACACTACGATTTTCCTGTTCATAATTGAATGGCCCATGTTCAAAAACAATATACTCGGCTTCGAGAACATCAATCATAAGCATTTGTGGTGGTACTTCACCTTTATAATCAAAAGGAAGACGTACACCAAAACACTCTGTACGTGGAATACCCCAATCGCAGAGTCTGCCATCCGGGTCATTAATGTAAGCCATAATCTGACCGCTGCCACCGTTAGTTTCACTCCCGCCATCGTCATCCAATTTGCCCTTGATACTATCGAGTAAGCCGCAAATTGTTTCGCAGTCCTGTCCTGTAATAAGACTTTGCTTTTGCCAGAAATCCCAATATCCATTACTCTCATAGTTTTTAATGTGCAAAAATTTGTGAGTGGGAATGGTTACAAAATAAATGTTAAGATCATCTGTAGATTTCATCATACCAATCTCTCCAAATCCGAAAAAGTAGCGGTCGAAAGAGTTTATTTTTGTACGAAGGGTGACAGGCATAGGCTTTTTCCGGTAATCACTTGGAGTTACACCATATGTTCCCTTGAAAGCCCTGGTAAAAGCTTCATGTGATGAAAAACCATAATCAAAAGCAATATCCAAAATGCTTTTTTCACTATCCCGAACCTCTTTTAGTGCAAAGGCTAATTTTCTATGCCGTAGATAATCCCTAAATTGCATACCCGATATTTCCTTGAATTTTCTCGTAGTATGAAATTCGGAATAACCTAACTTGTGAGAAAGAAATCGTAGCGTTATTGCTTCACTGTTACGATTCTTAATACACTCGTCAATTTCATTAACGATTATTTGGATTTGCTTGTGCCACTTGTACAATCGGTTTGTTCACCTCGTTTCAACCACTCTATAGTCATTGTAGAGTAATGGAATTTGCATTGCTTGATTCTACTTGCGGAAAAGAGAGGATATTTTCCCCTTAACTCGCCTTGTAATATCAACATTTCACCTTTAATCTCATATGCCCTTATAGTTGTTCTAAGCCACCCCTCCTCTGTTTCCTTCTTATCTCATATTTAGCTTAAGGTGGAATCCTGCAAATTCATGAGACTGTGTGAGTAAACTAGTTCATTTCGGGGGAGTTCCATGCCCATCTCATTGCGGGTAATAGTGATGATTAGACTCTGTTAGAGTCTCGCGAACGTGATGTAATCGACTTGGACAGGCTCTGCCAATTCGATCCGAAATGCCCGGTTGATCTGTCCCCGGTGATATTGCCCATGTAAAATGACCTGTGACAGGATGTCCCGGACGGACGTTTGGAACGGGACTCCGTTCTGGTTCGCATATTCGACCATCACGTCCAAATCAAATTCCTCGAGCCCTTCGATATACACACGATATTGCTCGGCGTTTTCTTCGAACATCGTTCGGATCGCCTTCAGGTCTTCTGCTTCCTCCCACAACGAATATTGCGAACTGCCCTTGCCCTGCAATCGGGACAACCAGACTCGTTCCGCAACCGCGACATGCCGAACCAGCTTAAGAAGATCCTTGTTCTTCATCTCACTCTCCTCGAGCGCTTCCAGTATTCTTGCATCCGCCCAGTACAGGTGGTCCATCATGCACTTGATCGTCTTCATTTTCGTTTCCCCCTCTTCGTCTCATCGATTAATTGAACCTACCGTTTCCCGTAATGGGTCATTTATTTTCTCTAATCGTCATAATCTTCATCAGTCCAAGGCTCTGTTTTTTATCGCGCTCAATGGAATCAGTAGACGTATATCGTCTTTTGGTTA
Source organism: Paenibacillus sp. FSL H7-0716 (assembly GCF_038002705.1). Lineage (NCBI taxonomy): Bacteria > Bacillati > Bacillota > Bacilli > Caryophanales > Paenibacillaceae > Paenibacillus > Paenibacillus sp. FSL H7-0716. Next base: position 65,787 of record NZ_JBBODA010000015.1, on the reverse strand, counting down.
GAATCAGAAAATATAAAAGATGAGGCCTTTGCCCTCGGCTACAGCTTGGCTGTAGAAACGCCGGATTTCGTTAAAATGCTGTAGCAGGTAGGCAAAGAACGCATCTTTATCCTCGTCTGAAACAATATCAGGTTCAAGAGGATATACTTCTTCCTTGACCATGGCCGGGAAATCATACCGCAAGCGGAGCGGAGCTTCATCCAGCTCAGAAATAGCCTGATGCGCTTCTGCAACTTGCTCGGCACGTAAGGAAAACGCCCCGAATGAGCCAAAATCGAGGCCTTTGTCTGATGTCAGCGGAACAACATAACCAAGAGGGGCATCTCCATCGGAAATAGCTCCACAAAGCAAGTAGTGAATCGCCTCCCAGGATCTATCAACGTCCAGTCCGGGATAATCATCTATTTTCAAGCTATTCAATGCAATGTCGCCTGCAATAATTTGCTGCACTAGATTGTCATCCATAGCGAAGTAATATCCACGCATTCCCATGATGTCAACCTTCCTTTCATTCTAGAAGTGACTATACTACCCTATCAAAATGTAACCTCTGGATTTATCCCACAGGATAGAAAAAGAGTGAAGATCAGCCCCCTACGTAATCATTATATCTTGTGTGCACAAGTTGTTCAGAGAAAATAAAGTATTAGACTGGCAGGCGTTTCATAAGCTAACGGGCAGATTACCTGAATACCGTGTAAAAAAGAATTGACATTGGAGTTTACTCCAATGTTATTGTAAATGCATGGAAAAACAATATTCTATAAAAGAGGTTTCTAAGATACTTGGTATTCCGAAGGATACGCTTCGGTACTATGACCGTATTGGAATCGTATCGCCGTCCAGGGGACACAATTCTTACCGTAGGTATTCAAAGGAAGACCTTGTCGATTTGATGAATATTCAAATCATGCAGTATGCGGACTTTTCTCTAGAAGAAATCAAGGGGAAGTTTCAGTTCCACAGAATGCAAAGTGTAGATCCTGCTTATTACCAGGAGGTCGCTGAATTCCTTGATGCCAAAAAAGCAGAAACACAAAAAAAAATTGCACATCTTGAAAAGGTCAGTCGGTTGCTCGACGTAGCCGTTGAAGCGGTAAGGGACTTTAATCATGAAAGTGACCAGCGGCTTGCAGTGTTCGTTCGGGAGATTTACCGGGATCTTCACAGGAAGGATCCTGGAATAACTAAGGAGGATTGTGATGGACATCAAAATTAAGAATTATTATTATCTGATTGCTGGCGTTCTTGCGATACTGTTTGCTGTTACGCACGCTTGGAACGGGCAATCTGCTGTACTGCCGACGCTCCTTGTGAATGATATAGCCATGGATACACGGATAATTTTTACGTATGTCTGGCACATTATCACCGCAGAGAATCTGGTCTTCGGTATTATATTCATTATTCTGTCATTTCAAAGCGAGCGATCGAAGATTCGGTCTGCTGCATGGACAATCGCGTCACTTCTGCTCGTTCGTCTGATGGTCATTCTCGGAGTAACAGCATTTTATGATGTTTCGGCACTTATGGATACGTTAATCGATTCGATTTCCATACTAATCTATGTCGCTTTTATCATATTGGGTATAAGAATGAAGGAAAAAGACTTCGGAGGTCAATTGCCACAAACCAGTAGGGAGGGTTGAAGAACTAAGCTGCGTTTCATCACTTCCAGTGATTTACAATACGCTAACGGGACACGTTAGCTCAAACACGTTAGGCTGCGTTTGTTCAATTAACGGGCAGGCTAGCGTAAACAAAATGATCAAAAATATTAACCCTACGTAGTTTATTTCATTTCGGGATTAGCGCAATGATTTTCGGTAGCTTCGTTTGGTTAACCGGAGTAGTTTATGTAAATGTAAATATTTACTTGCGAACTAGTGTTCGGTATAATAAACTTGATTCCATTACAAAAAGGAGATGTTGGATATGTATAAACACATTAAAGATTTTGCCGCAACTTGGCAGAATGAAACGGAAGCAACAATGCGGACACTGGAGATGCTGACCGATAAGTCTCTTGACCAACAGATAACAAGCGATCATAGAACGCTTGGACGTGTTGCATGGCACCTTGTACAGACGTTACACGAAATGCCATCTCGGACGGGACTGTCTTTCGAAGGACCGGACGAAGATATGCCGGTGCCAGCTTCGGCAGCAGACATCGCGTCAGTCTATAAGAGGACCTCACAAGCATTCCTTGATGCTATACAGTCCAGTTGGAAAGATGAGAATCTGCTTATCATGAGCGATATGTATGGTGATCAATGGCCAAACGGCTTAATGCTGGATATTCTCGTAAAGCATGAGATTCATCATCGTGGTCAGATGACAGTCCTGATGCGTCAGGCAGGCCTTCGTGTGCCCGATCTATACGGCCCGACAAAAGAGCAGTGGGCCGAGTACGGAGCGCTACCTCCAGTAATTTAGAGTAAGATTATATCCGCTTTGGTCATTTGGCTATAGTGGGATTTATAAGTATTTTATCATAGGATTGAAAATCAATTGATCTGACGGGTAAGTTGAGCCACGTGGATTGAGGTTAAGATTTATTGAACTAACGGGAAACGTTAGTTAAAAACAACCGCGGCAGTCTAAGACTTATTTATCAAGTCTTGTTCTGCCGCTGCTTCTTTTAATGAGTCAGTCTAAAACTTATTAATTAAAAGTTGACAATTTGCAAACTCAGAAACCGTGTTAAACCAACAAATATAGTCTAACATTTTATTTTCTTTGGTATGTCCTTCACTCTTTAAATAATGAATTTTATGTGTAAAATATATAGTCTCCCACAGCCGACACCGAAACCATATCCCATATAGGGCGAGTCCGACTAATTGTCTTGACTACGGACCCAGCTGACGCTATTGGCGAATTTATTGCCATTGGAGCAAGTTTGCGGACTCCAGTGCTGCTATTCTCCCGCAAGCGGTGCATATATAGCCCTTTTTATGCCAATAACGACTATGCGGTCCGATAGCAGTCCAAAAGGACGTATTCCCGCGTTTAGGGTCATCTGTGTCCGCTAGCGGCTTCGTACATGCAAATGTGATGCCATCACTCATGATCCATACAAACTTCCAGTTAGACTATGACTCCACTGTTAATTGTCCTGTATCCATATTATTAAGCACAAGTTTCCCTTCCAGCGGGGTGCCGTCTTCGCTCGCAAGCTTCAGCTTACCCGTACGGCCTTTTTCAATCAATGCCTTTACTTGTGTATCTGTAAGGGTACGCCCGTGGTTCTCTTTCCAGATCACGAACTTGCAGCCTTCTTTGTAATGAGAGCAGCCGTAGCCTTTTTTACCCATAAAAATCATCCCGCCACAACCAGGACGCGGGCAGTTTCCGATAATTTTCGGACCAGAATTTGCTGATCCCTCTTCGTTAGCTGGTTTACGTTTTCTTGGCGCGGCAGGTTTATCGCTGGTTTTACGAGATGTACCTCCACCGCTCCGACCTTTAGCCCCTGTATTCACAGAAGGAGTTTCCCCTTCAAAAGAAGTTTTGGACGCCCGAGACTGCACACGAACCTTGTCCACAATCATGCAGGCAAATCTTTTTACATTCTCCATAAATTGTCCGTCCGACGCCGTACCTCTGGATATCTCGTTCAAGCGTCGTTCCCACTGGCCGGTCATTTCAGGTGAAGTCAACAGCTCGATGCCCGCTCCACGTATCAGTTCAATAGCCGTTCGTCCTTTTTGCGTGATGGCGATTTTTTTACCTTGCATTTCAATGTATCCGACATTCTTAAGCCGTTCAATGGTTGCAGCACGGGTGGCTGGAGTACCCAGCCCTGAATCCTTCATAGCATCCCGAAGCTCTTCGTCCTCAATCTGCTTTCCGGCACTTTCCATCGCTCTAAGCAGCGTGCCTTCCGTATAGTGTTTTGGCGGCTGTGTATCTTTCTCTTTAACGATAGCGTCACTACAGGTCACTTCATCTGTCGGAGCAAGTGCGAACGGTTCATTCACTTCAATCTCTTCGTCTTCCTCATCATCCTTGTTTTTTCCCTTGGACGACTTCGCTTTGTCTTTTTTCTGGTCCGCGTAAATGACCTTCCAGCCGAGGCTTAATAATTCCTTAACAGTAGTTTTGAACTTTTCATCCTCTACATCAGTCATAACCGTATGCACTTTGTATTCCGCAGCCGGATAGAACTGTGACAAAAAGCGCCGCACAATCAAATCATACAGTTTTCCCTCATCCGCACTAAGCCCTGTTGCTTTACGATATGTAGGCAAAATCGCATGGTGATCCTCGACCTTGGCGGGATTGCAGATAAATTTGTTTCCTTTATGAACGAGATTACGATCCGCACCTTTCACCCATTCATCATAAGCCGTCCCTTGGAGCGCAGATAAAGTCTTATGCATCTCCGGAATATTTTGTTCTGTAACATAGTTAGAATTCGTCCGCGGATACGATATCACCTTATGCTTTTCATATAATGCTTGTGCGATATCGAGTGTTTTTTTAGCGGAAAAAGCGTACTTCCCATTCGCCTCCCGCTGCAACAGCGTCAAATCATACAGTTTATTCGGATACTCTTTCGTTTCCTTAACCTCATAAGAATCAATTCGTCCCGGTTTTCCTTTGACCTTGGCAGCCAGCGCCTCCGCCTTCTCACCATCGGTCAGCCGGTCACCCTGCCACATACCTTTATAAGTCATTTCATTTTGTGTAAAATGGCCCTCCACCTCAAAAAACTTAAGGGATGAGAACGCCTCAATCGTCTTCTGGCGATCATAAATAAGTGCAAGTACTGGAGTTTGAACTCTCCCCACCGACAGCAGCACATTATGTTTCGTAGTAAATGCACGTGATCCGTTCATACCGATTAGCCAATCGGCTTCACTGCGCGCTTTTGCCGCTTTGGTAAGATTCTCGTATTCCGCCCCATCCTTTAGCTCTTGAAAGCCTTTGCGGATTGTCTCTGGTGTCAAATCGGAAATCCACAGCCGTTTCACAGGATGTTCAAGCTTCAAATGCCGCTGAATGAGCGAAAATATATGCTGGCCTTCTCGCCCGGCGTCACAAGAATTTACTAGCAGATCGCTTCGTTTAGCCAGCTCTCCGATTACCTTCAGCTGATCAATGGTCCGCGCATTAGGAACCAGCTTGAATTGGTCCGGAATAATGGGAAGATCATTAATATTCCATTTTTTGTATTTCACATCATATGCATCCGGCTCAGCCAATCCGATTAGATGCCCTATTGCCCATGTAATAATGTACTGCTCCCCTTCAAGATAGGAACGGTAATTTTTAGCCTTTGGTTCTATTGCGGCGGCGATATTCCGCCCCATGTCCGGTTTCTCCGCAATAATCAGTGTCTTCAAAAACATTCGCTCCTTACCTTCTCGTTCTTAAGTCCAAAACAGGTCCAGTACTCTATTATAACATTAACCTCGGTTTTTTTTAATCGACCGGACTTTTCATAGTCTTTCGTTTGATTTAAAATAAATTGGTATAAGCGTATTCATGTATCGGAGGGAAACAAACCTTGTATGAGAATCACAGATTTACAGAACCTTTTTCTGATCGAAGCCTCTCTGCCCTGAAGGCGGATTGTGAGCAGTGCTTCGGCTTATGTTGTGCCGCATTACCTTTTGCTGCTTCCGTAGATTTCGCTAGAGACAAAGACGCTGGACAGCCGTGTCACAATCTACAGTCGGACTTTCGCTGTGGTGTACATACAGAGCTAAGAGAATTAGGCTATCGTGGTTGTACGGTCTATGACTGTTTTGGAGCTGGGCAAAAGATTTCTCAAGTCACTTATGCTGGAGAAGACTGGAGGAAAAAGCCGAAAACTGCGAAGCAGATGTTCGAGGTATTTCCGATCATGTGGCATTTGCACGAGCTACTTTGGTATTTACATGAATCTTTGAACTTAGAAATAACCCGCACAATCCATACTGAGCTGCAAACAGCTCTCGATGAAACGGAACAGCTCACTTTACTTAATCCTGAAGCTCTTGTAAAAGTGGATGTTGCCGCTCATCGAGCACAAATCAATATGTTACTGTTGCAGGTCAGTGAGCTTGTACGAACTGAGGCTCGCCGTAAACTAAAGAAATCAGCGAAGAATTTCAGTCGAGGTGCCGACCTAATAGGAGCTAAGCTCAAAGGAGCCGATCTTAGAGGCGCCAATTTGAGAGGAGCCTATTTAATAGCTGCAGACCTTAGGGACGCTGATCTCAGAGGTGCCGATCTTATTGGGGCAGACTTTCGCGATACTGACCTCAGAGGTGCTAATTTAGCAGAAGCTCTCTTTCTCACGCAGGCACAGATCAATGCGGCAAAAGGTAATGCTCTCACAAAATTACCAGCAACACTCTTCTGCCCTGACCATTGGCACTCCCATTAAATGAAAAAAGATCATTTATATCAGCGGTGAATAGAATTGTTTAATCCGAGACACAGCTTCCATAATTTCTAAGACTTCTTTCCCCGCTGTGTTTCGTTCCAGATACTCTACTCTTCCCTGAGATGCTTCCTTGCCCACAACTATTGATAAAGGGATCCCGATCAAGCTTGAATCTTTAAATTTGACGCCAGCGCGTTCATCCCTATCATCGATCAGAGTCTCAATGCCAAGCTTGGTTAGTTGATCATAGAGACCTTCGGCAACCATCCGCTGCTCACTATCCTTGATGGACATTATCAAGATATGAACCTGATAAGGTGCCAATGCTGCTGGCCACATTAATCCATCCTCATCATGATGCTGTTCAGCAATAGCGGATAAAAGCCGTGAGATACCAATTCCGTAACAGCCCATAATCATAGGTTGACTTTTGCCTGAAGAATCTAAGTAAGAAGCACCTAGCTTTTCACTGTATTTAGTACCTAATTTGAAGACATGACCCACTTCAATCCCTTGATGAAAATGCAGAATACCCTCCAAACAATGCGGACAAACTTCACCTTCTGCTACATTCCGAAAATCCCCCACATGCTCAAGCGAAAAATCTCTGCCGGGTACGACGTTACGGAAGTGATAATCTTTTTCTCCCGCCCCTGTAATCCCTTGAGTCATACCAGCTACTGCCACATCTGCTAGGATAGTAAGCGTTAAGCCTACAGGTCCTACAAATCCACTTTCAACGCCCGCTAAGGATTTCACAGCCTCGTAGTCAGCAAGCTTAATCTCATTCGTTCCTAAATATTTACTTACCTTAATCTCATTTACTTCATGATCACCCCGGACCAGTACAGCAAAAATCTGTCCGTCACCTTCATAGATTAATGTTTTGATAATCTGGTCTGGCCGGATATCTAGCTCCTGCTCTAGTTGCTCAATTGTGCGCAAATCAGGAGTGAGGAATTTCTCTATCTCCGGTACTTGTATGACAACCTCATTTTTTACAGGCCGCAGGGACTCTGCCTGTTCCAGATTGGCCGCATAATCACAAACGGAGCATGCAGCAATCGTATCCTCTCCAATTTCAGCCAGCGCCATAAATTCATGACTGCCGCCCTCGCCTCCAATCGCACCGGAATCCGCATGGACAGCACGGAATTTCAATCCACATCGCTCCAATACCCGGTGATAAGCCTCGAACATTTGAATATATGATTTATCGAGACCATCCAGGCTTGTGTCAAAAGAGTAAGCATCCTTCATCAAAAACTCTCTGCCTCTCAGCAGTCCAAAACGTGGTCGGCGTTCATCACGGAATTTGGTCTGAATCTGATATACGGTAATAGGAAGCTTACGATAGGAGCTGATCTCATTCCGGACGAGTGTGGTTACTACTTCCTCATGTGTAGGACCTAGTATGAATTCCCGCTCATGACGATCCCGCAGCGTCATCAGCTCTTTACCGTATACCTCATACCTGCCTGATTCTTTCCAGAGCTCCGCAGGCTGCATAGATGGCATCAATACCTCCTGAGCCCCAGAGACATCCATCTCCTTCCGCACAATAGCTTCTAATTTCCGTAAAACACGTCTGCCAAGCGGTAAATAAGTGTACACGCCCGCTGCTAATTGGCGGATATATCCCGCACGCAGCAGTAGCTGATGACTGCTCACCTCCGCCTCTGAAGGTGCCTCCCGCAGAGTTGTTAATAAAAGATTACTTTGACGCATATTTATACCCTCCCTAAAAAATGAACGCTCTAAACGCAAAAAGACACATTCGTCAGGGACGAATGTGTCGTGATACCACCCTTATTTAACCGCCAGCCCGTACATAGTCTACACTTGATTTGGCGATCCTCAATCGAATAACGGCCGATTCCGGCAGCGGTTGTACGCTGCAGCTACCCAGGCAGGATACCATCCACACGTATATGAGGAACCTTTCAGCCGGTGAGTTCCCTCTCTGTTCTAACGCTTCTAGGATCGTAAGTCCTTGGTCAATGCTTTTATCATTTAAATATTGTATTAAATCTATATGAAAATAATATTTCCGTCAAGCGTCGGCTCCAAAAAAAAGCCGCTTCTCCAGCAGGTAAACTGCTTTTGAAACGGCTTCTTGAATTAATGCCTAGACAAGAACGCTTGAGCCCATCAGGTATTTATCCACTTCACGTGCAGCTTCACGACCTTCATTGATGGCCCAGACCACCAAGCTTTGACCACGACGCATATCGCCAGCAGCAAACACTTTATCCACGTTCGTATTGAATTTGCCGTAACGTGCTTTCACATTGGTACGACGATCGGTCTCCAAATTAAGCTCCTCAACAATATCTTGCTCCGGACCATCGAAACCTATGGCGATTAGAGCGAGTTGAGCAGGATATACAGCTTCTGTTCCAGGAACGGGCTGGTAGATTTTACGACCTGTCTCATCCACGATCCGGCGGATCTGCACCGTATGAAGCTCCTTCAAATTCCCCTCTTCATCCCCAACGAATTTAGTGGTCATGATAGAGAACTCACGCGGATCATCGCCAAAAATAGCTTTCGCTTCTTCTTGCGCATAATCCAAGCTGTACACATTCGGAAATTGTGGCCAAGGATTAGCAATCGGATCCCGTTGCAGAGGCGCTTTTTCATGTGTACCAAATTGAGTGATACTGCCGCAGCCATGACGAAGCGCTGTAGCAACACAGTCAGATCCTGTATCCCCGCCACCTAAGACGATTACATCTTTACCTTCAGCGGATACATAGTTACCATCCTCCAGATTGGAATTCAAGTAACTCTTGATCGTGCCATTTAAATAATCCATGGCATACATAACGCCCTTAAGCTCACTGCCTTCAATGTTGAAACGGCGTGCCTTAGTAGCTCCACCACACAGAACGACCGCATCATACTCATCAACAAGCTGCTGAGCCGGAATGTCTTTACCAATCTCAGTGTTCACTACGAAGTTAATCCCTTCCGCAGCCAGCAAATCTACACGACGTTGTACAACTTTTTTATCAAGCTTCATAGTAGGTATTCCATATGTCAGCAGTCCGCCAACGCGGTCACTGCGCTCAAATACAGTTACAGTATGTCCAGCCTTGTTAAGCTGTGCTGCTGCGGCAAGTCCAGCAGGTCCAGAGCCTACGATTGCAATTTTTTTGCCAGTCCGTTTCTCCGGAGGATTAGGTATAACCCAGCCCTCTTCAAAACCCTTATCAACGATCGCAAGTTCAATTGTTTTGATGGTTACCGGCTGTCCGATCAGACCCACTGTGCAAGAGCCTTCACAGGGTGCGGGACAAATACTGCCTGTGAATTCAGGAAAGTTGTTTGTCTTATGCAGACGTTCCAGTGCTTCTTTCCAGAGTCCGCGATACACCAAGTTATTCCACTCCGGAATTAAATTGTGTACTGGACAACCTGAGGTCCCGCCAGCCATATCGATACCTGTATGGCAATAGGGGGTTCCGCAATCCATACAACGTGCGCCCTGTGTCCGAAGCTCGTCCTCGGATAAATGATGGTGGAATTCTTCCCAGTCCTTTACCCGCTGCTCAGGATCCCGATCACCTGGGAGCTGCCGTTTATACTCCATAAAACCTGTAGGTGTAGACATGTTTACGTTTCCCCCATCCGTTCTCTTCGTGTTGAAGTATAGTACATTGTAGCATATTGCGGCTTCGTATGGTTGTCAGCAACGCAATGAAGTACCTGCACATTCTATTCTATACCTATACATAATCATTTCTAATTTTAATTATAGTAACATTCATCACTTTTGCACAGTAATGGATAAATCTACTGATTATTTGTACTATTTCACATGTTATGTCAGAGAAAACGTTTTATTGCTATTCCGTACGTTCGTAAACAAGAAAACGGTAATCATACGGATTCTTCTCATCACGAATTCCCTTAATATTGGAGACCTCTTTCCACATCCTCCAGTCAATCTCAGGAAACCGGGTATCTCCTTCAAAATCCTGATCGATCTGCGTCAACATTAGCTTGTCAGCATACGGCAACATCAAGCGATAAATTTCCGCACCGCCGATCACCATCAGCTCATCTTCTTTTCTACCCTCGCTGAGAGCCTCTTCAAGCGTGTGTAGAACCTCTGCACCTTCAGCTGAATAATCTGTATCCCTTGTTAGAATTAGGCTCGTTCTGCCCTTTAAGGGCTTGCCTCCGAGCGAATCCCAGGTTTTGCGGCCCATTAGCATTCTTTTGCCCAATGTTTCTGCTTTAAAATAAGCAAAATCCAGTGGCAAATGCCAAGGCATATCGTTATCTTTTCCTATGACATGATTGGCACCCATTGCCCATATTAAGCTAACACTCATGAAGTTCCCTCCTTCTCCAAACTAAATTAAAAACTATACTTCCAGAAATTATATTTGCGAATCTTAATTTTTGAGAATTACGTTATACTGCGATCGGCGCTTTTATCGAAGGATGCGGATTGTACCCCTCAATGACCAGATCTTCCAGTTCAATATCAAAAATTGATTCTTTCTTTGAATTAATAACCAGTGTAGGCAATGCTCTTAATTCTCTTGATAATTGCTCTTTCACTTGCTCAACATGGTTTGAATAGATATGCGCATCACTAATGCTATATACAAATTCGCCTACTTCCAGTCCACATTCGTATGCGATTAAATGGGTAAGTAAGGAGTAAGATGGAATATTGAAGTTTGCCCCGAGAAAGGAGTCCGCACTGCGTTGCAGCAAGTGACAGCTTAGTTTACCATTTGCAACGTAGAACTGGAACATCACGTGGCAGGGCGGTAACGCTGCTTTGCTTCCTTTCGTCCCAGCATTTATAACATCTTCCGGATTCCATGCGCTGACAATTAAACGCCGAGAATCAGGATTTGTTTTGATCTGATGAATAACGTCTTGTAATTGGTCAATTGATTCGCCAGTAGAAGATGTCCAATTCCGCCATTGCTTACCGTAAACATTTCCTAGCTCGCCATATTTCGCAGCAAACTCATCATCTTCTAAGACACGGTCACAGAATGCTTTCATCTCTGCTTGATATAATTGATTAAAATCTTCATCAACTAAACAACGATTCCCGAAGTCTGTCATATCTGGGCCAGTATATTCGTCCGATTCAACCCATCTTTTAAAAGCCCATTCATCCCAAATATGATTATTATTTTTCAATAAATAACGAATATTGGTATCCCCTTTAATAAACCACAATAGCTCGCTAGCAATTAAGCGAAACGGTGTACGCTTTGTTGTAAACAGCGGGAAGCCTTTTGATAAATCAAATCGCATTTGATAACCAAATACACTAATTGTACCAGTTCCTGTACGATCTTCTTTTTTCACACCATGATCTAAAATATATTGTAAAAAATTCAAATAGGTTTGTTCTAACTCATTCGTCAATGTATTGCACCTCCGTAATATTTCACCTCATATATTATATCTGAAAAATCCGATTTTTGTAGAAGGTAAGATAATTTTTAAATATATTTAATAATCAGGCTACATATTCAATTATAAAGGATTGATTCAGCAATTGTATCTCTACTCCGCTATCCTAAGCTCCACTCTGGCCCCGTATGCACGAAGGCTTGCTTGTCCACCCACAGGAAAGGTAATCATCGGCGATGTATGTCCAAAGTCCACGTCTGCAATCACAGGAATATCGGATAATTCTTCTTTTGAGTGGATAATTGTAGTTAGCAGCTTCATGGACATTCGTGATTCTTTTTGGAATCTGCCGATCACCAACCCTTTAACCTCTGCAAACTCAGGCTGATGAATTAGGGATTGCAGATCTCGATCAAAGGTTGCAGGTGCTGACTCATAATCATCCTCAATGAACAAAATAGAATTTTTTAAACTTGGCATATACTCTGTTCCCTGCAAAAGATTTAAAGTGCATAAATTGCCACCAATAATCGTTCCTTTCGCTTCCCCATCATTGATAATGAAAGGACCTTCATTTTTAATAAATATCCGGTTCTCCTGATCCAGATACCACTCATCATCACTCCAATGCTTGGAAGGCTGCACTAGAATTTCTTTATTGTCCATCATCAGCTTGCGGAAATATTCGATGGTATATTCATTATCGTGGAGCATCGCGAATGTGGAAAAATGCGGTCCGGAGTATGTAACTAAACCTGTTTGAGCATAAATCGCATTACTTAGTGCAGTAATATCCGAATAACCACATAAACGCTTTGGATTCTCTGCAATGATTGAATAATCTATATAACGCAGCAGCTGGTTACTATTGAAGCCCCCAATGGTCGTTAATATTCCTTTCACTTTGGGGTCTAAAAAGGCTTCGTGCAAATCCTCAATTCTCGAATCAATAGAAGAGGAAACAAAATCATCCGTCTCAAAAGAATTTGTTGAAATGGATATCCGAAAACCTAACCGTTCAAGCTGCTCTTTAGCGATTTTTCTTTGCTGAGCATCGATTAATGACAAACTTCTGGAAGGAGAGATAATACGCAGCTCATCTCCAGGCTTTAATTTATCAGCTCTCATCATTGAACCTCCCTATATTTATAAATTACAGATTAAGTAATTGCTCTTCCTCCCAGTATATCTCTTTTCAAAAAAGTGGAAAACACAAAAAAAGGCGGAACGCATTTGCGTCCGCCTTTCTGTTGCCTGCTAGAGCAATTTTTGGAGAAAAATTATTTCATTACATGAATTGGGTGACCTTCAACCAACTCAGCAGCTTCCATGACGATTTCGCCAAGGGTTGGATGCGCATGAATAGTCAAAGCGATATCTTCAAGCGTTGCGCCCATTTCGATTGCCAAACCAAGTTCAGCGATCAAGTTGGAAGCTTCGATACCAACAATTTGAGCTCCCAGTACCAAATTGTTCTCGGAGTTAGCAACAATTTTGATGAAGCCTTCTGGGCTGTTCAAAGATACTGCGCGACCATTTCCTGCGAATGGGAATTTGCCACTCTTCACTTTGTAGCCTTTGTCTTTTGCTTCTTTTTCAGTCAAACCAACGCTTGAACACTCAGGATCTGTAAATACAACAGCTGGGATGACTTTGTAGTCAACAACAGATGTAAGTCCTGCGATTGCTTCAGCAGCGATTTTACCTTCGTAAGAAGCCTTGTGAGCCAAAGCAAGACCTGGAACAACGTCGCCGATAGCGAAGATGGTAGGAATGCTTGTGCGTCCTTGGTGATCAACTTTGATCAATCCGCGCTCGTCGAGCTCAAGACCGATCAGGTCCAGACCAAGTTCACCGTCAGTGTTAGGACGACGACCTACAGTAACAAGCAAGTAATCTGCTGTAACTTCTTTGGACTCGCCACCAACAGAGTATTTCACGGTTACTTCTTTGTCGTTCTGAACAGCACTTTCAGCTTTAGCGTTAGTTACGATTTCGATGCCAGTTTTAGCCATGTTTTTCGCAACAAGACGAGTCATATCTTTATCAAAGCCTGGAAGTACAGTATCCAAACCTTCGATGATTGTTACTTTAGTGCCAAATTTAGAGTACATTTGACCAAGCTCGGCACCGATGTATCCACCACCGATTACGATCATGCTCTTCGGAATTTCTGGAAGTTCCAGAGCTTCAGTCGAAGACAGAATACGTCCGCCGAATGGGAAAGGTTTAAGTTCAATTGGACGGGAGCCTGTAGCAATGATGCAGTGTTTGAAGCGGTAACGTGGAGATTCATGATCGTTGAACACACGTGCTTCTGTGTCGCTGATAAACATGCACTCACCGTTAAATACTTCAATTTTGTTGCCCTTCATCAAGCTAGTCACACCGCTAGTCATTTTTTTAACTACGCTGTTCTTAAATTCTTGAGTTTTGGCAAAATCCACTTTAACATTCTCAGCTGTAACGCCGAAAACTTCACCATGCTGTGCAGATTCAAATTGATGCGCAGCCGCGATCAAGGCTTTAGAAGGAATACATCCACGGTTCAGACATACACCGCCAAGTTCCGATTTATCCACGATGAGGACTTTTTGGCCGAGCTGGGCGGCACGAATTGCCGCCACATACCCACCAGGACCTGCACCAATGACCAATGTATCAATATCTAGTGAAGCGTCTCCTACTACCATAATTATACCTCCATAACCAGCAGCTCAGGATTATTGAGCAGCGATTTAATGTAGTTCATAAAGTTTTGAGCAGTCGCACCATCGATAATACGGTGGTCAAAGCTGAGTGACAACGCCATTACTGGAGCAACTACGATTTCACCATTTTTCACAACTGCTTTTTCACTGATACGGCCAGTTCCGAGGATAGCCACTTCAGGGAAGTTGATGATTGGAGTAAAGAACATACCGCCAGCAGAACCGATGTTACTGATGGAGATCGTGCTGCCCTTCATTTCATTAGCAGACAATTTACCGTCACGGCCACGAACAGCCAAGTCAGTGATGCTGCTAGCAATCATCCAAATGCTCTTACGGTCAGCGTCTTTGATAACTGGAACGATCAAACCGTTTGGTGTATCAGTAGCGATACCGATATTGTAGTATTTCTTGTAGACAATTTCGCCTGCTTCTTCATCAATCATAGCATTGAGTGCTGGGAATTGACGGGAAGCTGCAACAAGTGCCTTAACGATGAATGGAAGGTAAGTAACCTTAACGCCTTTTTTCTCAGCAATAGGTTTCATACGTGTACGGAATGCTACCAGTTCAGTAACATCTACTTCATCCATAATGGTTACGTGTGGAGCAGTGTAAGCCGATTTAACCATTGCGTTGGAGATCGCCTTACGAATACCCTTGAATGGTACACGTTCTTCTTCAAGACTAACGTTACCGCTAGCTGCTGCAGGTGCTGCTTTAGCTTCGGTCTTAGCAGCCTTAGGAGCTTCAGATGCCGCTGCTGCTGCAGGAGCTACAGGTGTAGAACCACCTTTCAAGAAGGCTTCTACGTCTTCACGAGTGATTTTACCACCTTTTCCAGTTCCGTTCACTTTGGAAATATCCACTTTTTGCTCACGAGCAAATTTGCGAACGCTTGGTGTAGCCAATACATCGCGGTCAGGAGCTGGTGTTACACTTGCAGATCCGCCTTCTTTAGCATCAGCAGGGCTTGTTGCTGCAGGGGAAGAAGTAGTGTTTGCACTTCCTTTTGCTGCATCGGCTTCAGCAGATGCATGACCTTCTTGTTCAGGAACGTCACCTTCAGCAGCGATAATAGCAACAACTTCGCCTACGCGGCAAACTTGGCCATCTTTAGTCAGAACTTCCAATACAGTACCATTCACTGGACATGGAACCTCAACTACCGCCTTATCATTTTGAACTTCCATGATGATGTCATCATCCGTTACCTTGTCACCGGCTTTGATATGCATTTTGATGATTTCACCTTCATGCAGACCTTCACCCAGCTCAGGGAAGCGATATTCAAAATTCGATGCTTTGTTAGATGCTGGAGCAGCTGGTGCAGCTGGCGCTTGAGCAGCAGGAGCTTCAGTAGCAGCACCCTCTTGATCAGGCACGTCACCTTCTGCTTCGATAATAGCCACTACTTCACCGACACGGCATACTTGACCGTCTTTAGTCAGAACTTCCAACACAGTACCGTTTACTGGGCAAGGCACCTCAACTACCGCCTTGTCATTTTGAACTTCCATTACGATATCATCATCCGTTACCTTGTCACCGGCTTTGATATGCATTTTGATGATTTCACCTTCATGCAGACCTTCACCTAGTTCAGGAAATCGGTATTCAAACTTTGCCACTTTGAAAACCTCCTCGTGAAATTGGGACTAACCTTATGATTTAAACTTTATAAGATGAAACAACGTTGTCATCCATATGGATGACAACTGTTTCTCATAAAAATATTTAGAATTCCAAAACTTTCTTCACGCCTGCAATAATACGTGCAGGGTTTGGAAGCCATGTATCTTCTATTTGTGCGAATGGATACACAGTATCAGGACCTGCGATACGAAGCACAGGTGCTTCCAAGTGCAGTAGTGCTTTTTCATTGATTTGTGCGATAACTTCAGCAGCTACACCCGCACTCTTTTGTGCTTCTTGCACCACGATAGCACGGTTAGTCTTCTTCACAGACGCTACAATAGTGTCGATGTCGATCGGACTTACAGTACGAAGGTCGATAATTTCAACATTAACGCCTTCTTTTTCGAGTTGCTCGGCTGCTTTGGTAGCTGTATGTACCATCAGCCCGTAAGTAATGATCGAAACGTCAGAACCTTCACGTACTACGTTCGCTTTTCCAAGCTCAACTGTATATTCACCTTCTGGCACTTCAGCACGGAATGCATGATAAAGGTTCAAGTGCTCCATGAAGAATACAGGGTCATTGTCGCGAATAGACGCGATTAGAAGTCCCTTAGCATCATATGGGTTTGAAGGAATTACAACTTTAATCCCTGGGCTTTGTGCGATCAAACCTTCGAGTGAGTCAGTGTGAAGCTCAGCAGCCTTAACTCCGCCACCAAAAGGAGTACGGAATACTACTGGAGCGTTATATTTACCGCCAGAACGCCAGCGCAGACGTGCAGCTTGGACAACGATTTGATCCAGTGCTTCAAAGATAAAACCTACGAATTGAATTTCAGCAATCGGACGGAAGCCTTGTACACCAAGACCAAATGCCAGACCGCCGATAGCGGACTCAGCAAGCGGTGTATCAAAAATACGATCTTCGCCAAATTCCTTTTGCAGACCTTCAGTTACACGGAAAACGCCACCTACATTACCAACATCCTCTCCGAAGATAAGAACGTTAGGGTCACGATTCAGTTCAACGCGCATCGCGTCGCGAATCGCTTCTTTCATATTCATTTGTGCCATTGCCTGATATCCCCCTTATTCAAAATCGGCTTTTTGCTCTTCCAGATGTTTAGGTGTTACTTCGAACATGCTGTCGATCAAGCCAGGTATTGTCATTTTTTCGGTTTGTTCAGCTTTTTTGATCTGCTCGTTAACAGTAGCTTTCGCTTCATCTTTCACGCGCAGTGTATCTTCTTCAGTCCAAAGACCTTTCTTCTCCAAATACTTGGCAAGACGGGCGATTGGGTCCTTTTCACTCCATTGTCCTTCTTCTTCTTTCGAACGATATTTACTTGCATCGTCAGAAAGGGAGTGTGGACGGAAACGGTAAGTTACAGCTTCGATCAATGTAGCGCCTTCGCCGTTACGTGCACGTTCAGCAGCATCGCGTACAGCACTGATTACTGCAAAGATGTCCATACCGTCAACCTTAATCCCTGGAATACCAGCTGCAACCGCTTTGTGAGCGATCGATTTGGAAGCCGTTTGTTTAGCGAACGGAGTCGTAATCGCATAACCGTTGTTTTGAACAAAGAAGATTACAGGCAGTTTAAAACGACCAGCAAAGTTCAAGCCTTCGTAGAAGTCACCTTCTGAAGAACCGCCATCACCAGTGTAAGTAATTGCAACATTTTTTTGTTTTTTCAATTTGAAGCCCATAGCAATACCAGTAGCGTGCAGGATTTGCGCACCAATGATAATTTGTGGCATTAATACATTAACCCCATCAGGAATAGCTCCACCATGTTGGTGACCACGGGAATATAAGAAAGCTTGGTACAATGGAAGTCCGTGCCATACTAGCTGCGGAATATCACGGTAGCCTGGGCATAAGAAGTCTTCTTTCTCCAAAGCGAACTCACTACCAATCATGGTAGCTTCTTGACCGGATACCGGTGCGTAGAAACCAAGGCGACCTTGACGGCCAAGGTTTACTGCACGATCATCCCAAGTACGGGTAAATACCATACGATACATAATTTCTTTCAGTTGATCGTCGGTTAAATCTGGCATTTTATCCTTATTGATAATTTCTCCATCCGGGGAAAGTACCGATAGAGCCTCGACGTCCTCTGTATACACTTCATAAGGAACTTTACTCATTATCTTCACCTCAATAAAAAAATTTGAATATCAGCTGCCTCTGTTATAATATTATTATACACCTGTTTAGTTACTTTCGTCAAAGAAATACTTATAAAATTTATATTCCTTCAAATTTTGTATGTATAACAGGTGAGAGAATTTTATATAACAGTTTAATACTTTTCCAACAAGTAAATGATTAATAACACAGTTACACATTTAATAATTTTAGCGTAACCCTGTGTGTATTGCAAAATTCGACAAGAAAGGTGACGTGACAACGATGAGCGATTCTGTTTTTCTGAAACGCACAATTGTAAAAGAAACGCTTTGGAGTGAACATCTGCAGGAGGAACGTAAATTACGTATCTATCTGCCCCCAGGCTACAACGAAGTTCTCAGTTACTCCGTGGTGTACTGCCAAGACGGAGAAGAATTTTTCAACTTTGGACGCATTGCTACACTTGCTGGACAACTTATTATAGAAGAAGATGTCGAGCCCTTCATTATCGTTGGTGTAGAAGTTAACGTCGCTGTTCGGACTCAAGAATACGCTCCGTTCGGCAGCCGATTCAAGCAGTACCTATCTTGCTTTTCCGAAGAGATTATTCCCTTCATTGAAAAAAATTATCCCGTACGCCGTACACCCGACGAACGAATCTTAGCCGGCGATTCCCTTGGAGGCAGCGTCTCCCTCCATCTGGCACTTGCTTATCCAGCTATCTTCACACGTATCATCAGCCTATCCGGTGCATTCTATCCCGAATCCCAAGCCATGCTGGCTAAAGAGGAAGATCTCTCCTGGCTTAATATTAATATGGTCGTTGGACTGCAGGAAACAGATTACCAGACTGATACTGGAACCTATGATTTTGTTCAGATGAACAGAGAAACAAAAGCGTTGCTTGAAGCTCGTGGAGCTACTGTATCCTACCGTGAGAAAGACGGTCGTCATCTCTGGGGCTTTTGGCAAAAGGAACTCCCTGAATCTCTACTCTATTTTTTAAACACATAATGCCTTATTGATAGAAGCAAAAAATGAACATCTAAAGAACGTATGTAGATTTCAGCAGTGTTTGCGCTTACAGTTTAATCCAGAAATTTTCCTTAATTTACTTTAATACAAATCAGAGAGGACTGTAACCCAACCGGGTTACAGCTTTTCTCTGATCACCATTTCTAGCAAAACGTCACAGCCTGCATTGATCAAATCATATACCTGCTCAAAATTACCAGTAAAATAAGGGTCTGGCACTTCTCTCAATTCTTCCTCAGGCAATAAATCCATGAAGAACAAAAGCTTAGCCTCTTCCCCGCCAGGAACCTTTCGAACATTCTCTCCATTAGACTTGTCCATGCAAACGATATAATCAAACTTTTGGAAATCCTCGCTACTGACCAAACGCGCTGCCATATTTGCATAACTAATCTTGTTTTGATCAAGTATACATCTGGTCCCTTCATGCGGTTCCTTACCTATATGCCAATCTCCAGTTCCCGCAGAGTCAACCAGAATCTTATGTGAAAGCTCTCGTTCATCAATTTTATGGCGCAGAACTGCCTCCGCCATCGGTGAGCGACAAATATTACCCAGACAGATAAATAACACGTTTACGATTTCATTCACCTCCCAATTGTTAAAACATTAGTAAATATGAATTTATGCACATAAAAAATCGCACACTATCATTTTAGCGTTGTCTTGGTCAATTGTGCAACTTTTCGATCTGCATTATACTGGGACAGGATAACCAACTAGAGTTTTAGAGGAGGAATGGATGTTATGCCATCCAAACGAGTCGTTATTTTTGCCGGTGGAGAACTATCTCCGGATTATTTCGCTCTATTAGATGAAGAAGATTTTATTATTGGTGCGGACCGGGGTGCATTATTCCTCATCTCACATGGATATATACCAGATATTGCGGTAGGTGATTTCGATTCCGTATCGCCTGAGGCTTTTCAGGATATTCAATCTAAAAGTAAAAAAACAATCACTTGTGACGCCGTGTACAAGGATTTAACCGACAGTGAGATGGCACTCGATATTGCAATGAATCAGCAGCCCGATTCTATTTTACTATTAGGAGTTACAGGCACTCGAATTGACCACTCCTTAGCCAGCATTCAAATGATGACAAGGGCTCTGCAACGTCAAATCAATTGTTACGTCATGGATTCTAATAACTATGTGACACTTACCGGATCCCAAACAGTCATTGAAGATTTGGGCTACACTTACGTATCTTTGCTTCCATTAACTCCTGAAGTAACAGGGATTACATTAGAAGGATTTCAATATCCTTTGAACGATGCTACTTTAAAGCTAGGGCAATCTCTAGGTGTAAGCAACAAACTGATTTCCTCCACTGGAACAGTTAGAATACGTAGTGGATTATTGCTGATTATCCAGAGCAAAGACTAAATACATAGTGATATAGAAACATCCTTGTAACTTTTGTTTCAAAATTAAAAAGCCGTTAAATCCTTTATATATCAAGGGGTTTACGGCTTATTTTATTGCTCAAAATATCAAGTTATTAATTTTTTGTAACTTTTAATGAATTTTTAATAAAACGCTTACAACCAAGGCCCAGCCTCACTTTATTGCTACTCTACCAAATTTTATGACATAGATAACCTGCTATACTACGAATCAGGCAAGCAAGACAAGCCAAGCAAAACAGATTGATATACTAACTTTGGAGGTAATTACAACATGAATAAACAACAATGGATAAAAAAAGCGATTGTTATAGGAATGGTTACTACAATGGGTTTAGGAACAATGATGGCAACTGGTGTAGGTGCAACTAAAGTTGAAGCCGCTACGGTGTCCAAAGGACAAAGCGTTGTCAATTTCGGAAAAAACTTTATGGGAACTCCATACAAATTCGGAGCCTCTACTTCTACTACTAAGGTTTTTGATTGCTCTTCCTTTATGAAGCATATCTTTAATAAATATAATGTATCATTACCCCGCACAGCTGCGGCTCAATCAAAAGTAGGAACTGCTGTATCCAAAGCTAACCTTCGTGTCGGCGATCTTGTATTCTTCTCCAGCGGCAGCAGAGCAACTGGTAAAAATGTAACTCACGTAGCTATTTACGCTGGAAACGGTAAAATTCTGCACACTTACGGTAAACCAGGGGTTACAGTTTCTGAACTTAATTCTGGTACATGGAAAAAGACTTATCTAAAGGCTCGCCGCGTACTGTAAACAACAGCTCTATAGTAGAGTCTTTTCTATAAAAGAGAATTAGTCTCAGGATGTGGTGCTGCCTTCGGGCACCCTCATTACATATCCTGTTCCGCGAACAGTATGAATCAACTTGTTCCGGTACCCTTTATCAATCTTTAAGCGGATATGCCTGATGTATACATCTACAACATTGGTATCTGCATGGAATTGATATCCCCATACTTGTTTGAGTATTTCCTCGCGGGAACATATAATCCCTCGATTCGCAGCGAGATAATATAGAAGATCGAATTCTTTATGCGTCATCTTAAGCTCGATCCCTTCACGGGTGACCAGCCTGCGGCTGGGATCGAGCATTAAACCATCCACCTTTAACAGATGTTGTAAATTTCGACGCCGACCCGTGAGGGTTAATAAATTTAGAATTCTACATTTAAATTCACCGGTATGTAGTGGTTTTGTCATGTAATCATTCCCTCCGGCTAAAAAGGCCGCAACCGCTCCGTTACCAGATAATTCTGCGGAAATCACCATGACCGGAAGAATTATTCCCTCATCTCTTACTGCGGAAATGATTTTCCATCCTTCCCATGTTCCCACCTCGCCTAAATCAGCAAGCAGCAATACCGGTTCTACTTCAGAAATGGATAAGCGAAGATCTTCGGGATCTTCGCTTTTTGTTATTTGCAGACCGATATCATTAAACACTTTCGCAATAGCATCTAGTTCTGCCTCTCCTCTTCCGTTTTCCGCGGACATGTACCATATCATTTGCTCACTCACGAAGATCCCCCGTATCCATCAGACATGCATCAGCATCCCATTAATAGATATAGAATCCCCGGAAAACAAAGAGACCATTCCTAAGAAATGGCCTGAAGATCTGTTTACCATGCTTTTTTATCCAAAATATCGATGATAAAAGCTGCGGGCAGCGGCAATATCCTTCGTTCCATGGATCAATGCCCGGCCATCTGCGAAGATCACCATCCGGTAAGGACCTTCCTTAAAGGAAATTAGATAAGGATTGCTCTCTACCTCACCGTCTCCTAAACGAGACAGACGACTGGCTGTTTCCTGTAAGTTAAGTTTATGCGGCCGGGCAGGGCGGATCTGTACGGTATCCCTGCCACAAAGCACATCACTTCGTTCCGTATTTAAGGCTGTTAGATAAGGGTAGATCGGATGAGTCCCACAAGAAGGGCAATTCTCCTTTTTAGCACTTTTCACGCCAATTTCTTGATGTTCATTACGCCATACATCGAAAGTCAGCAGTTTATTCCTTAATTGGTCCTTACGGTTACCGAGAAGCTTTAACGCCTCTGATGTAGCATTTGCAGTAACCAATTGTACGGCCTGGGGAAGAATCCCCGCTGTATCACAGGTATCTCCCCCTAGTGGGACTGTACCTAAAAGACAATGAAGACATGGCGTTTCTCCAGGCAAAATCGTATATGTAATTCCATAGCTTCCTACACATGCTCCATAAATCCAAGGGATATTATTCTTTTGGGCAATATCATTTATGATGAGACGTGTATCGAAATTATCAGTCCCATCCATAATCAGGTCCACCCCTGAGATGAGTCCTTCCAGCTCTTCCTTACGCACATCCATAACATGCGCTTCTATGACAACCTCAGAATTAATCTGCTGCAGTCTGTTCTGGGCTGCAATGGCTTTTGGAGCTCGCTCCTGCGCATCCATCTCGGTATACAACTGTTGGCGCTGCAGGTTACTCCACTCTACATAATCGCGGTCAACGATAAGGACATGCCCAACCCCACAGCGGACTAATGTCTCTGCAATCCCTGTACCTAACGCACCCGCACCAACTATAAGCACTTTTGATTTTGCGAGACCCTGCTGTCCTTCAGTTCCAAATGGCGCGAAACGTATCTGTCGTGAGTATCGATCTTCTCGCCCAGCGTTATGAATCATACATTCTCTCCTCCCCATATCCAAAAAGCGGAGAACAGCAGGATGTCTGCTATTCTCCGGATTTATGATTATTCTATACCTGTACAGCTGACCACTGCTCAACATCCCAAATTTTTGTAACCCAATCTTCATAAAAATCAGGTTCATGAGATACAAGCAGAACTGTACCTTTATATTCTTGCAAAGCGCGCTTCAACTCTGCTTTAGCAATAACGTCAAGGTGATTGGTAGGTTCATCGAACAGTACCCAGTTGCTTTCGCGCATCAAAAGCTTACAAAGACGCACCTTCGCTTGCTCCCCACCACTCAGCATACTAAGCGGACGTGTAATATGTTCATTTTTTAGACCACAGCGTGCCAGATGCCCACGAACTTCGTTCTGAGTTAAACTGGAGAATTCATTCCAGACATCCTCAATGGGTGTAAGACTAGCTGCTTTCACTTCTTGTTGGAAATATGCAGGGTTCAGATAATCCCCAAGATAGGTTTTTCCGCTGTATGTTGGGATCACTCCCAGAATTGTCTTCAGCAGTGTCGATTTACCCACACCATTGCAGCCAACTATAGCAATCTTCTCTCCACGTTCAATGACCATATTTAGCTGTGGCAGCAGCGGACGATCATAACCAATCTCGAAATCAATTCCTTCGAAGACGGTTTTTCCGCTTGCCCGGCTCTCTTTAAATTTAAAGGTAGGCTTAGCAGCCTCTTCAGGACGATCAATTCGGTCCATACGATCAAGCTGCTTCTCACGGCTTTTTGCCCGGCCTGAAGTTGAAGCACGTGCTTTATTCCGCTGGATGAAGTCCTCTTGTTTTTTGATAAAATCTTGTTGCTTTTCATAGGCATCGATATGCTGGTTTTTGTTCATTTCCGCCATATCGAGGAATTTGTCATAGTTCGCCGTGTAACGGGTCAATTTACCGAACTCTAAGTGATAAACGACATTAACAACTTTATTCATGAACTCAGTGTCATGGGAAATCAATATAAACGCATAAGGATACTGTTTCAAATAGTTGGTCAGCCAATCGATATGTTCAACATCCAAATAGTTGGTAGGCTCATCAAGCAATAGCACATTGGGTTTCTCCAGCAACAGCTTCGCCAGCAGCACTTTGGTTCTTTGACCACCGCTGAGAGAAGCAACATCACGATCAAGCCCAATCACGGACAGGCCTAAACCATTGGCCATTTCCTCAACTTTTACATCAATAAGATAGAAATCTCCGATATCCAGTTGTTCCTGAATGTCCCCCATCTGCTCCAGTAGTACTTCTAGTTCCTCAGGCGAAGCATCACCCATCTGCTCAGTGATCTTCAGCATTTCCTGCTCTATCTCAAGCAGTGGCAGAAAAGCGTCCTTTAGAACATCGCGAATCGTTTTGCCTGGTGTAAGAATCGTATGTTGGTCCAAATAACCGTAACGCACCCGAGGGGTCCACTCTACTTTACCATTATCTTTCAAAAGCTTTCCTGTCAAAATATTCATTAGCGTCGATTTACCAACGCCATTTGCTCCAACAATTCCAACATGTTCTCCTGGTAACAACCGGAAAGACACGTTTTTGAACAATGTCCGATCCCCAAAATTGTGGGAAACGTCTTCTACAGTAAGTAAACTCATAAATTCTCCGCAAGCTCCTGTCTATACTTAAATAATGCGTAAATCAAATCACGTATAAATATATATTTTATCACACTTTAGCGGAACACTGAATTAAATGTTAGTCCCAATAGCCTATCTTAAGAAAAAACCACGGCGTTTTCCATCGTTTCGCTCGCCCTTAATGTCCCCTAACAGCTCAGCAATTACATCTGCCAACTTCCCTTTTTGTAAAAATGGATCTTGCTGACACGGTAGATTATAAATCCTATCTATCCCTAAAGAATTTCGCAATAGTTCAACAGATTGGTATTCAGCAAGTGGTAACCCCACTCTCCATTCCCTTTCAGGGTACAGCCCACTCCGTTTAATCCATAATAAAGTTTCCTCCAATCGCCAATCTGCGCCTGAAGCAATCAGAATGGGAATATCGCTATGCTTGATTTCTTCCAGCGCTCCATCAAATCCACCCGTTCCCAGATCTAAGACAACAAATTGATAAGCCCCTCTCATAAGCTCTGTTACATCCCCATGGTGAGGTCGCTTCCAGTAATGAACCTTCCTCCAGGAAAATGCAAGCTCAGAGCTCTTAGCAGGAACTGAAGCGCTCTGCGCGTCAAGCATACTGTGCATCCGATCATAAACCGATGAATCCGGTGATAGATCAACCCAAGCTGTTGAACCGATGTGTGCCAGATAACTGCTAATCGCAAATGAAGTATGTGTTGTTCCAAGTCCCGGCCCTACTCCAAGTAAGGCAATCACTTTAGCTTTCCGTTTATCAACTGCTAGGGGTATAGACACTGCTGAATGATTACCTTCATCCATATCAGCCTCCATACGGACCAGTGCTTGAATAACAGCTGTTGCCTCCTGATATCTTTCCTCCGGATTTGGCCGTAATAAACGTCTAATTATCGGAATAAAAGCTGCGGGAACTTGGTCACGCAACTTATTTTCCATTCCTGACTCCCAGTGGCTGCATAATCCTCCGGTAGCCATATATAAAAGCAACGCACCAAGACCATATAAGTCAGAAACCGGTTGACTCTGCCCATTCCCATACTGCTCAGGAGCCGCGAATCCTACTGTACCAAGCTTCACCGTATCTTCAGCGATGCCTTTTCTAAAATTTCGAGCGATTCCGAAGTCGATTAACATTAATTCTTTTTGCTTAGTTAACATAAGATTGGAGGGCTTTAAATCACGATAAACAATGGGCGGATGATGACCATGCAAATATTGCAGGACTTCTAAAAGCTGTTTAGCAATTTGTAAGATGAATTCACAAGGCAAAGGTCCGGGATTATCCCTCATCAGCTGACTTAAAGTTATCCCTTCAATATAATCCATGACTAAATAAGAATACCCTCCTTTATCCGAAAGATAGTAATCAACAATACGTGGAAGCCGCGGGTGATCCAAACCCATTAGCATCTCCGCTTCCGCTTCAATGTCCGAATGCAGCGTTGCTGAGCTAACACTTTCTTTTACAGCCCACCGTTTCCCGTTTAAACGCAGATCCTCCGCAAGATAAACAATACTCATTCCACCTGTTCCAATCTGATCAATAATTCTGAATCTGGCGTCCAATATCTGCCCTATCCCAAGCTTCGATGCAAAATTCACTGAACTTCCCCCTTTTTCACATAAAAAAAAGAGAAAGCTTCCGCCATTAACGTTGTTACCGCAGATTACGATAACGTTAATAACGGGATGCTTTCCCTTAAGATTTTTAAATTAGGATCTTACCTAGTATTTAATCATATAAAGCGTGATCTCGTCACGATTATGAAACAACTGCTTAGCCCGCTGAATCTGCATACGTTCGCCCTCAAACATTGCAATGATCTCTTTGATCATCGCTAGAGGTTTCTTATGCATCAGCTTTACGGTCACAATCGCTGTTCCGCCTGGTGACAGGCTGTGCAGCAGCCCGGTTACAAGCTTTGCCATCAGCTTAGGACTCCAGCTCATATCACATACAAGCAGATCAAATTCATTATCGCGGAATTTCACTTCTCCGGCATTTTTGCGCAGGATCTTCAGACCCGGGTAATTACGCAGCGATTCATGCATCAAAGCAGGGTCAACCGCTGTTACCTTCATTCCACGCTCCAGCAAGAAAGAAGTCCAGCCCCCTGGAGAGGCGCCAATATCAAGCGCATTACGGAAGCTGTAAAAAGGAATAGCGAACTCCTTCTCCGCTTCCATCAGCTTGAACTTAGCACGTGAGATTTGTCCGTCTTCTTTGCGGAAGCGGATTGCACCGCCATTCCAGCCGGATAGATTCTCTTCTGGTCTGGACACTCCTGCATATAAGGCATTCCCGTCTGCGTAGACAGAAATGACCCATGCCGGATCTTGTACTGTAAATTCTGCACCCAAGCTTTGCAATTGCTCCTGCAGCCATTCACGAAGTTCGCCCGGACTTTCCTGCCAGAAGGAAGGATCCCCTTTACGAACATTTAGGGATACTTTCTCCCCCTCCAGCTCACTGCGGCGGCTTAAATACACAGCCAAACGCTGTAGTGCTTCCATGGTTCCTTCATCCTGAAACTGCACAGGCTGTAAATGACGAAGGAAAATGGGCAGATTCTGTGTGAGCAATCGTGATACTTCCTCGGGTTCAGACTGCAAGGTGGCGAGAAAGATTTCTCCCGGCAACAGCAGCGTACTCTTCACTGCGCCGAACAAGCGCCGAAGCTCTTCCTGAGCATATGGCGCAAAGCCGTGATTAGCTGTACAAATATATCGGGAGTACACTATTTCTTCCGGAGCAGTGGTCTGCTCTTCGTTATCATGTCTTAATTCGTTCAAATCGTTTTGCCTCCAGGTCTAATTTTAATCCAGGGACGACCGCTATCCCATTCTACATCAACAGGAATATCATAGGTGGCCAAGATCATTTCTTTGGTTAATACTTCTTCTTTCGGTCCGGAACCAGCTAGCTTACCGTCGCGAATTAAAGCAACATGTGTAAAAAGCGGGACAATTTCTTCCACATGATGAGTTACATAAACAACGGAGACATTACGTTGTCTCAGTTTATCTACTTCAGCCAGCATTTTTTCTCTTTCGTACAGATCAAGCCCTGCACAAGGCTCGTCCATAATCAGCAGTTTTGGGTCAGCCATAAGACATCTTGCCAGCATTGCTTTTTTTCGCTCTCCCTGTGACAACGTTCCAAAAGGATGAAGTGCCATATTGCCCAGATTCATATCCTCTAGCAAGCGGATTGCCTTCTCCTTCACTTCGTGTGGAATGCTCTCGTAGAAACGCAAATAAGCGTAAGCTCCTGTAGCGACAACCTCCCACACCGGATCATTTAAAGACATCTTCTCCATTAAGGAAGGACCAATATAACCAATTTCTTTACGAACCTCGCGTAAATCACATTGACCATATTTATTCCCCAATACCTCAACAGTTCCTTTACTAGGGAATAAATAACCTGTCATAATCTCCAAAATTGTTGTTTTGCCAGAACCATTTCGTCCCAAAATGACCCAGTTTTCGCCTTCCTTAACTTCTAAGGACACATCGTCCAAGATTAGGCTTTCTTCTCTGCGCAGAGATAAATGTTGTAATGAAATGATCATGATATAACACTCCTTATGTATTCCAGAATCCGCTCAACTGAAACCATTGAATAATAAATATGAGGATCCTCTATCCGGTCAGCAGAAGCCACTAGTAGAGCAGGAACACTGGTAATACGGTATTGTTGGACCAGATTAGGCAACATGTTCACATTTCCAGCAACCATTTGGAGTTCAGCAGGCAACAGATGTGCCGCCACTTCCAACATGCGTTCTGTAGCCTTACAGGTACCACACAGCGGAGTATGCAAAAACACTACCAGCGGTTCTCCCGGTCTCGTGAGTATCTCCAGTAAATCCGCTTCATTCATTTCCTTCATTTTAGTCCCGTCTCCCCAGCGATATCATGAAGCTTATCAGAACTCAGGGGACCATTAAACAAGCGCATCCCCTCAGGTTTAGCCGCGTATAAGATTTCATACATTTCTTTTCTCCCTAAAACGCTGGAGGTGTGTAGATAGATTTCACAGGGGTACAGTCCTTCCAGAACAATCCGTCTAGCCACTTCCCCGCCTGAATAATCATCCGGTCCCATATCATAATCTAACGATAAAATACCGACCTCACACTCACGCAGCATCAGAAGACATTCTTCTGTTGTCCGGGCTAAAGCAAATCCAAGCGGACCTTTACGGAGATCGTCCATATAGATATGAATCACTTTCTAGCCCCCCGCTTCAAACCAACTGCGAACAGTAGCTATTTCATTCCGATGACTGCCATCTGGACCCTTTTCAGTTTCCAAAACAACAGATGTTTTACGTAATGGATCAGAAGTTATTAAGCTTTCAAGACCCTTTTCGCCGATAAAACCTTTTCCTATTCCAGCATGCCGGTCCCGTCTTGAACCAAAGGGAAACTTAGAATCATTAAGATGAACAGCTACAAGATGTGGCCAAAATCCAAGCTGGTTTCCTCGTTCAAGCAAGTCTTCCGTATGCTCAGGATTCCAAATTCCCGCTGCAAAAGCATGACAGGTATCCAGACAAAATCCAATCTTCTCGGGAAACTGGCTAAGCTCACGAACCTTCACCAATTCTTCAAGTGTAATCCCTTCGGTACCATGGTTGCCCGCTTGATTCTCAATTAGCAGCTTGGCGTTCCCTTCCCAAGACTCCAGCGTCTCATTCATACATTGTATAATATTTTGATAGCCTTGTAACGGCTCCATTCCAGCAAAATGTCCAAAATGAACAACAATGCCTAAGGAACCGCAGGCTTCAGCAATTTCCAGATCATTAAGAAGGGAGTCTACATACACCTTTCGAGGGGTAGCGTCATCCCTATTCGCAGCCATATTGATTGCATAAGGGGTGTGGGCGATAGAGTTGATCCCTTTTTCTTGGCAAAAGAGTGCACAATCCCTTGTATCTCGAATATCAACCGTCTTTAACTTCAGACTGCGCGGATTTTTCGGAAAATATTGAAAACTTGTTGCACCGCTCTCCCAAGCAAATCGGGCAGCTCTCCCATATCCACCACGAATGCTGACATGAGCCCCTATTTTGGGTTTAGGCTTCATGCTGACAGTCTGGGCAATAAAATACCTTGCGTCCAGACAGCTCTGTTTTGATAATCGTTCCCCCATCGCGTAGGCAAGGCTCGCCCTCACGGTCATAGACTTTACATTGATCATTATAGGAACCCGTAACCGTGTCACCAGTCATAAACGGCATTTCCATGTATCCGCCGATCTCTGTCGCATCAGTTAATACTTTTTGAATGCTTTGATACAGGCGGGAAATGGCTTCAGGTGATAAATTTTGTACTAAAACTGAAGGCAGAAGCCCTGCGTCAAAAGCAATCTCATCCGCATAACAATTTCCAATACCCGCCATTACATGCTGATTCACTAACAGACTTTTTAACGCACCACGCCGCCCTTTTAATATTCCTGCAAAACGTTCCGGCGTCATCCGTCGATCCAGCAGCTCAGGTCCAAGCTTACCCATCGTTGCTTCGCTTTCCTTCACAGATACTAAATGTAAGAACCCTAACCGCAGGCCCATAAAATAAAGGATCTGATCACCAAATGCGATTTCTACTTGCGTATTACGATCCGGCCGCTCTTCTTCTGAACCATAAAAAAGCAATCCACCCAGCATTAAATGCAATAGTAATCTTCGTCCATCATGGAGATGAAACAAAATGTACTTGGCGCGCCGCTCTACAAAAACAACACGCGCACCGATCAAGGCATTAATGAAAGCTTCTGTTTCCATGTTAATTGTTTTTTCTCTGTTCACAATTACATTAGTTATCGGAACATTTATAATACGCTGGCTAAGCAGCTGTCTATAATTCTCCATTTCCGGCAATTCTGGCATACTCATCGTCCCCTCTAAGTTGGTGAAGTAATAAGACCCTAGCTATTATACACCGAGAAACATTTTAAGTTCAGCTAAATCGGCACATATTTCATCGGGGGTGATCCCTGTGATGCTTTTATAGTGCTCCAGGTTCTCTCTAGTGGTTAAACCGGTAAGAACAAGGATTGTACGACAGCCCGCATTAACACCGGCAGCGATATCCGTACGCATATTATCCCCAACAACAGCAGCATGTTCAGGTTGAATTCTCAGAAGATCTGTCGCATATTTGATCAGATGCGATTCTGGCTTACCCATCACTACTGGCTTCACACCACTGGCAGCCTCAATTGCTGCACCAATCGTACCCGCACCCGGCATAACCCCATCATCTGATGGTAACATTAAATCTGGATTGGTGAGCACAAACTTTGCCCCACTCAAAATCCAACGCGAAGCTTGAGCTAACGAAGCATAATTAAAAGAACGATCGATACCCTGCGCCACATAATCAGGGGATTCTGTGACGATTTGGAGCCCTGCCTCCTCGCAAGCCATACGCAGTCCTTCTTCTCCAAGTATCGCCACTGTTGCCCCGGGTGATTCCTCAGCTATGTAACGTGCGGCTGCCATAGAAGAGGTACATACCTCCTCAGCTTTCGCCTCAATTCCCATTCCACATAAGTGGGCAGCAACGTTTGCTGCCGTACGCGATGAGTTATTGGTAACAAATAAAAAAGGGATATCCGCTTCACGAAGAGCTTTTATCAGCAGATCAGCACCGGGAATCATTTTATGCCCATGGTACAATGTACCGTCTAGATCAATCAATAATCCTTCAATTTGTTCCATCACTAACCCCTCAGTTTCCATAATAATTTAATTAATATAATAAACAATTAATGATACTAACTAACTCGTAACCTTTGCCCTGCTTGGATTTACAGGCATACTCCATCCCTTTAGGTAGAAGATATCACCTACTGATTTTCGGCAATATGTCCAGCCATTCGTTCGTCTTTTACTCCGTGATTACTTTAAATCTAACACACTTCGTCGAATGAAATCGAACAACCGTCCCATCCAGCATTTTTTAGCACAGCACTGTCATTTCCTGCGCTTTCCCGGAAAATAATCATTCCCCCTATTGCCCATTTAGTCTGCGAGGTACCGGATATGCATTAAATTCCTCAGCTAATAATGTCTCTGGGAATATGAGTTCAGCTTCCTCAAGCAAAGGAATTAGCTCTTCATGCGAGCTGTAACGAGAACTGAAATGAGTCAGCAACAGCTGTCCTGCTTTGGCTTCTTTTGCTAACTCTGCAGCCTGGCGCGCTGTACTATGATGATATTGATACGCCATGTCAGCCAGATCGTGGGCGAAGGTTGCTTCATGAACAATAAGTTCTGCATTAAGAGAGAGTTCTAAGGCTCCCGAACAAGGTCTTGTATCCCCAAGGATAGTAACAATACGCCCTCGTTTGGGTTCCCTGACAACATCAGCAGCACAGATTCGCACACCTTCATCCGTAACAATATCTTCACCTTTTTTTAATTTCCCATAAATCGGTCCCGGTTTTAAACCATAACTCTTAAGCAATTCCGTATTGAGGCTTCCGGGACTATCCTTTTCCGTTACCCGGTAGCCATAGCTGTCAATGCGATGCTCAAGTAATGCCGCTTCAACTTTAAAGCCATCATCCTCGAATATAATTCCTCCTGTATGCTCTACAATCTCAATCTTGTAAGGAATTCGGGATTGGCTCACAGCTAAGGAGATCTCTAGGTATGCTTTTAATCCAGGGGGTCCGTACACCGTTAACGGCGCTGTCCCTCCCTGATAGCCACGACTTGATAATAGGCCCGGAAGACCAAATAGGTGATCGCCATGCAAGTGAGTAATAAATAGTTTTTCCAGCTTTCCTAACCGAATCGGCGAACTAAGAACCTGATGTTGTGTACCTTCCCCACAATCAAACATCCAAATACTGCGACGTTCTTCCAGCAGTCTTAATGTAACGGACGTTACATTGCGTTGTAGCGTTGGCACACCTGCATTAGTACCTAAAAAATATAAATCCATTCTTTTTCCTCCCTTCTCCTTATTGGCTCAACCATCTCTTTTCAATTCTAAACGACCTTCTTCCAGCAAAAAACCCCCCAGTTACGGGAGGTTCCGCTGAAAGGGATACAATCCCCTACAGACCAGGTATATAAATGAAAGAATTACAGCTTCTCTACATTAAAATACTGCGCTTCTGGATGGGCAAATACCATAGCCGAAACGGAAGCTTCGGGCTCCATCATAAAGCCTTCTGTAAGGTGAACACCGATATCCTCCGGAGATAACAACTTAAACAGTGGACCTTGATCTTCTAAATCCGGGCATGCAGGATAACCAAATGAAACACGGATCCCTTGGTATCTTGCCCCATGTCTTTGCTTCATCGTCATATCCGCCGGATCTGGGAAACCCCAAGTATCGCGCATCATATGATGGACGCGTTCCGCCAGTCCTTCTGCCACTTCAAGTGCAACCGACTGCAAGGCGTGTGAACGCAGATAATCTCCGCTTTCTTTCAGCTGAGTAGACAATTCACGTACACCGTGACCTGCTGTTACAACTAGGAATCCAACATAGTCCATAATACCACTGTCAACAGGTTTCAAGAAGTCCGCCAAGCACAGATGAGGCTCTACCCCTTGTCTTGGGAAAGTAAAGGTATGCAGGATCTCGGACGTATTCTGTGGATTATACACTATAATATCATTCCCTTGCGATTGTGCAGGGAAGAATTGATACATAGCATGCGGAGTAATGGTACCCTCTAGCATCGCTTGATGGAGAATATCGTCTACGGTACCCTTCAGTTCAACAGTCCGCTGATCTCCAGCAGCTAATTGGGCTTCTACAGAACCCCGTAACCCCAAATGATGACCCAGCAGCATTTGCATATTCACATAGGGGATAATATGCCCCAATGGATAGTTACGCAGTACGTGGCGTTCTAAATCCGGTGGAACAAAAACAGGTGCATCTGGAGATATTTTGGAACGCACTGCTCTGGTTAGTTTCGGCAGTTCTTGCTTAGGCGCAACCGCAACCGCTGCTTCTGCCTCCACACGAATTTCCTCGGCAATCTTCTCCCGTTCTTCAGGGTTCATAAGCCGATTGGCAATATCCAGCCCGTCCATAGCGTCCTTAGCATACAATACTAGGCCGTCATATTCTGGACGAATACGGGTCTTCGTAAATTTACGGGTCAAAGCTGCGCCGCCAACCATAATCGGAACATCGATCCCAGCTGTACGTAAATCCTGAGCGGTGAGCACCATCTGCTGAGCAGATTTTACAAGCAGCCCGGACAATCCTATCGCATCAGCTTTTTCTCGACGGAAGGCTTCGATAATGGTCTCTGGTGGTACTTTTATACCCAAATTAATGATCTGATAACCATTATTGGAGAGGATGATCTCTACTAGATTCTTACCAATATCATGCACGTCCCCTTTTACGGTTGCCAGCATAATTTTACCTTTAACCGCTGTCTCATCCTTCTGCATAAACTGCTCTAGATGATTGACAGAAGCCTTCATCACTTCAGCGCTTTGCAGTACCTCAGCAACAATCAATTCATTATTATTAAATAAGCGGCCGACTTCCGACATCCCTGCCATCAGCGGTCCATTGATGATCTCCAGCGGTCCAGATTTGGTCAATGCTTCATTAAGATCAGGAATGAGTCCTTCCTTTGTACCTTCAACCACATAGGAGGCTAAACGTTCTTCAAGTGACAGGTTGGAAATCTTCTCTTTTTTCTCTACTTTTTTACCACGGAAAGCAGCTACAAAAGCAGAAAGCGTCTCATCATTCGTATTATAAATCAGTTCCTCAGCAAGATGACGTTCTTCAGCAGGAATGGAAGCATACCGCTCCACTTTCTCTGTATTTACGATCGCATAATCCAACCCAGCTTTTGTACATTCATAAAGGAATACTGAGTTCAACACTTCACGTCCCGCTTCCGGCAATCCAAAGGAGACGTTACTGATGCCCAAGATTGTATGAACTCCTGGAAGTGCTTCCTTGATCAAACGAATGCCGTCAATCGTTTCCTTTGCTGAACCGATATATTGTTCATCTCCGGTTCCTACAGGGAACACCAACGTGTCAAAAATAAGATCTTCTCCTGCTAAACCGTACTTATTCACTAGCAAGTCATAGGAGCGTTTAGCCACTTCCAGTTTATCTGTCGCCTTAATGGCTTGTCCCGTCTCATCGATGGTACCCACAACAATAGCTGCACCATATTTATGAATGATCGGCGTCACCAGCTCGAATTTCTCTTCACCATCTTCAAGGTTAATGGAGTTAATTATCGCCTTACCTTGACAGTACTGTAAAGCTAAATCGATAACCTTAGGATCGGTAGTATCGATCATCAGGGGTACTTTAACCTTTTTCACAACCAGTTCTAAGAAAAGCTTAATATCTTCAATCTCATCACGGTCAGGGTCTTGTACACAGACGTCAATAACTTGTGCCCCACTCTTCACCTGAGCACGAGCAATTTCTGAAGCTTCCTCGTATTTACCCTCGACAATAAGACGTTTAAATTTACGAGAGCCAAGTACATTCGTACGTTCACCAACCATGTATGGGCGGTTGTCGTTCTCAATATAGATAGGCTCAATACCTGAAAGAGCAGGCGGATGATTACCTGCCAGCGGGCGTGGAGGATATTCAGAAAGTGCTTCCTTCATCGCACGGATATGCTCTGGTGTCGTTCCACAGCACCCCCCCGCAATGTTCAGCCAGCCTTTTTCGGCAAAGGCTGCAATCTTGCGAGCTAAAGAATCTGGAGATTCATGATAATGTCCGTTCTCATCCGGCAATCCTGCGTTTGGATAACAGCTCACGGCTGCGGAGGAGATCTCCGAAAGCGAACGAATGTGATCACGCATGAACTCTGGACCAGTCGCACAGTTGAGGCCCATAGAGATAGGCTTCAGATGTTCTAGTGAGATATAAAATGCTTCAATATTCTGACCCGCCAATGTAGTACCCATTGGTTCAATTGTTCCTGAAATCATAACCGGCAATGTGATGCCTGTCTTTTCAAAAGCATTACGAATACCAATACTTCCAGCTTTAACGTTAAGTGTATCTTGTGAGGTCTCCAGCAGCAAAACATCTACTTTACCGTCGATCAATGCTACTGCTTGTTCCTCATAACTATCAACTAGCTCTTGGAAAGTAACGCCTCCGGTTACTGAGAGCGTTTTTGTTGTTGGCCCCATAGCCCCCACGACGTATCGCGGACGGTCAGGTGTGTCATATTTGTCTACTGCTCTGCGAGCCAGCTCTGCTGCCGCTAGGTTGATCTCA
Source organism: Paenibacillus sp. FSL H7-0716 (assembly GCF_038002705.1). Taxonomy (NCBI): domain Bacteria; kingdom Bacillati; phylum Bacillota; class Bacilli; order Caryophanales; family Paenibacillaceae; genus Paenibacillus; species Paenibacillus sp. FSL H7-0716. The sequence goes on along the minus strand of NZ_JBBODA010000015.1, from coordinate 29,471 downwards.
CGTGCGCGCTGAGGAATATCATATTCCGCTAGTACAACAGAGGTTGCACCAAATGTGTTAGTCTCAATGAGATCAGCCCCTGCTTCGAGGTACTGCTCATGAATCGTCTGAATGACTTCTGGACGTGTCAATACCAGCATTTCATTACAGCCGTCCAACTCATCGCCACCAAAATCTTCTCCAGTAAGAGGCACCTGTTGGATCATCGTGCCCATTGCGCCATCAAGGATCAAAATCCTTTGTTGTAAGCTTTCCTCAAGTGTATATTTAGCCAACTAATAGTCCCCCCAGTAAAACATTAGAGTAAGTTTAGCAGAATAAAGGAATTTCGAAAAGCCTTCCTTTCCACTCTGCTTTATCTGTTATTGCTCAGTAACCGTTGCGAACCTTTGAATCATGGTTTCACAGACAGCTCTTTGCTAGGCATAGAGTGCTGTGTCCGGGCTGTCACATGTGAAGTGACATTATATTGTCCTTCCTTTTCAAGGGTCCCTTCTGCTTGATAGACCCCTTTACCAATTAGCTTTCCCTTAAGCTCTATTTTCTGTCCCTCATCATTTTTATTCACAATTTCGAACAGAACCTCTTTTGCATCATCTACTGCCTCGTTATCTTGGGTCACCACAGCTTCAAAGGTTACCTTTTGATTTACAACAACTTCTTCAGGACTCCATTGTAGTTCGACTTTGATAGGTTCCATAGACATGTTCATATTCATGTTATGTATTTCTGAATGCTTGGTTCCATTTGAAGAACATCCACCTAGTACTAGAAGTGTTGCACCTAATAATACAGCGACTAATTTCTTCGATCTCATCATTTGGAGCCCTCCCAATCATTATCGAATAATAAGAAACTACCAATTCATGTTATACATCTCCATCTATTATACACATTATTATTGGTTTTTCAGTATTTTGCACCAATTCCGCATTAGACTTGTGACTTAAATCATTTACTTAAAAATCTAATGAAATCCTTATGTTAGTATGTGTATACAGAAAAGCAGCGAGTTTCTTAAGATCCCAGAAACTCGCTGCTTATAGAGTCTTTATGTTGGAGCTAATAGCTCTGTATATCTTACAAGGATTGAACTAGTGGAAGAAGTTCCTCAAGGTGATTGATTTCATGATCCGGATGAATATCAAGACTAGGTGCTCTACCTTTTCTATTAATCCAGACCGTGGTCAATCCTGCTGCCAGCCCCCCACGGATATCCGTTGTAAGCTTATCGCCGACCATAACCGCTTGCTCAGGAGTTACATCAAGAAGCTCTAAAGCATGCAGGAAAATTTCCTTATCCGGTTTGCCTTTACCAAAGCTTCCGGAAATCACAATATGATCAAAGAAAGGAATTAACTCTGGCACACCATCTAGTTTCTCTTGTTGCAGTGCAGGACAGCCGTTCGTAAGTAGCAAAAGCTTCACTTGACCCCGTAACTGCTCCAGTACATGCATTGTTTCTTCATAGATGTATGGACGTTTTCTGCGCTCTGCTGCGAATTTAGTTGCCAAGGTCTCAGCTAGTGCTTCGTCTTCCACCCCTAACGCTGCAAGTCCGCGACGCCAAGACTCTTTACGATAAACCGGTGCAAGCTGCTCCAATTGACGGAATTCAGGCTGTTCACCTGCCGTAAAGTTAGCCCAGAGTGCTTCATATGGATTAATTCCGATCATCTTTGTAAATGGGAACGTCTCATAAGATTCATACAAGCTACTTGCTTCCTTACGAACTGCAACTTCTAGTTCTTGTGGATCAATGTTATCCCCAGCGGCTTCACAAGCAGAACGAAATGCTTCTTCGACGCTCCGATCATCCCACAGCAATGTATCATCAAGGTCAAATAGTACAGCAGAAATTGGCATTACAGGTCTCCCTCTCCCTTTAACTGGTCTAGTTCTATTCGTGAACTACTTCAATGTTGTGAGCTTTAGCAAATGCTTCTAATCGTGTACTCATCGCATTAGTATCATAGCGATTCATAAGTTTTGTGAAAATCCATTTCGTACGTTTCCCTTTATGCTTAATGACTACAGCTCCACGCGAAAGGGTGATTTTCTCAATATCTGCAGCTGGCAGCCCGCGTTCACGATTGAATTTAATAGTAGACAGTCTTGCTTTTTCCACCTTCAAGTACGGACGACGGAAGAACAATAGCGCTGCCAGTAAATAGTACAGTACTACTCCCAGCCAATTAGCCAGCATGCCATTGCCTTTGGCCTGATCAATAGAACCAACTACCCAAAACATAGTGCCAAGAATCACTAACACTACCGGAAATGCAATGTTGCGACCTTTAAAGACTTCGGCATTCTGGGTAGGAGATTTAGAGGCATAAATCGTATCCTTGCCTTGTTTCTTTCTTTGCTTGTTGATTTGCTGTGTGTTGCGTTGAACCATTCTTTCCCAAGAACGGGCCATGTGCGTTCCCCCTAGTCATCCTGAAATATCTATGAAAAGGAACAGCGAGCTAATGTTTAAGCCCCTTGTTACCTTGTTCATGCTCATCGTTATCTACTACTTCAATAGTATTTAATTGTGCTCGGAAGTTATTGCGGATATTCCCCAGGTAAATTTCACGAAGCTTGGCGCGTTCCGCCACTTCCTCTTGATTAAGGCCTACGCTCTTCTGTTTGCGTGCCAATTCGTTAATTCGCGCGACCAACTCATCAATATTCAATACTTTCCCTCCCCCTATAAATTAATTCTAACTCTGCCATGAGAAAAAGAGCTTGTCAAGGTCTACTCCCTGCAAGCTCTACTGGTCATTCTATTATGTTCTCAGAAAATTAATAAATAGGTAAAGTAAGTATGTCTCCAGCGTTAATCTGACTACTCTTAATCCCACTTGAACGTTTAATTCCTTCTATATAAACAACTGTCTTCATATCAGCTGGTTTATTCTTAAGGGCAATACTCCATAGTGTATCTCCACGTTCAACCACAATCCGCTTCTCTTCCTTCATTATAGTCGTCGATCCTGCAAATACATTTCCCACTACTGTTAGGCCAGATAATACTAACACCATAATCAATATTAACTTAATAAAGAAATCTTGACGGAACAACGAAATCATCCCTCCAAGCAAACGTTCCGTTATCTCTTTCACCTTAGCGGAATTACGGGCAACGTCATTATGTCCTAAAGATTCAACCACTGGGGCCTTATCGTAGATGCTGCGGTATGTACTGTATTTTAGCATAATCATCATCCTCCAAACACTTGTTCTTACTTTCGAATTCATAATAACACGAACATGTGTTTTGTTCAATACTATTTCAGAACAATTGTTCTCTTTTTTTTGAGAGACTCAAGTGGTTCATTTTATTATCACTTGTCTACCATTTTTTAACTCTAGCAGATTAATATTTATAATAGTTAGAACTTATGTTTGTGCGAACGGTAGTTCTATGTTATAATTTTCCCAAACATTACTATATGGGGTTGATTCCAATGTCAAAGATTTCAAGTCGCCAGCTGGCGATCCTGGAATTTATACGAAGCGAAGTCCGCAGCAAGGGTTATCCACCTTCCGTCCGGGAAATTGGAGAAGCTGTTGGCCTTGCTTCCAGCTCCACAGTTCACGGTCATTTGGACCGGCTTGAGAAGAAGGGACTTATTCGTCGTGATCCAACGAAGCCACGTGCAATAGAATTACTAGGCCAAGAGGATTCAGAGAATGTTCACCAATTCGCCCAGACCATCTCACGGATTCCTGTCGTAGGTAAAGTTACCGCCGGGGTACCTATCACTGCTACAGAGAATATCGAAGACTACTTCCCACTTCCTACTCACTATGTGGGGGACAACAAAGTATTTATGCTGTCAGTTATGGGTGATAGTATGGTGGACGCAGGCATTATGAATGGTGACTATGTGATTGTTCGCCAACAACAAACGGCGGACAACGGAGATATCGTTGTAGCCATGACCGAAGAAGATGAAGCAACCGTTAAGACCTTTTACAAGGAACGTGATCATATTCGGCTTCAACCGGAGAATCCAGCTTATGAGCCTCTTCGCCTTAATCGCGTAACTATTCTCGGAAGAGTCATCGGATTGTTTCGAGATATCCACTAAGTTTGCACTTCTAACATAAAAGGCTGTTCCGCAAATGCGGACCAGCCTTTTTTTTCTACGTATTTTGCTTTCCCAACCAATAACGAACATTTGTTCTCGCCGGCTAAAATGGTCATTTTCTATGAATAACCCTTTAGGCGTTCTGCTCATATCCTAATTAGAAAGGAGTGTTGCATATAATGCCCAACTATCGAATTATTGTAGATCTGACTCAACGAATGTTATATCTTCTGGACAATGATATTGTGATTAGAGGTTTCCCTGTCGGCATCGGTAAGATGTTAACCCAATCCCCAGTGGGAGAATTCACTATAATTAACAAACAACCCGACCCAGGGGGTCCCTTCGGTGTCTTTTGGATGGGACTGTCTAAACCACACTACGGAATTCATGGAAACAATGACCCTTCATCCATTGGGAAAGAGGTGTCCCACGGCTGCATCCGGATGTACAACGAGGATGTGTTAGCACTCGCTGCTATTGTTCCTATAGGTACACGAGTAACGATAAGAAATTAAATTCGAATGGAGACTCGGCAACCCCCAAATCACATTAAAAAATGGGGGTCATTACATAAGTAAGTATTTTTTCATTAGCATACTAGGAGTTTGGTGATTATATGTCGAATAATGTTAACAGGATTGCAAATTGAAAAGGATGTGTTTAGTTTGAATAATTCAAAAATTAGAACCCTTGTCGATTTTAAAGTCGATGCACTGGGTAAGCTGTCCGGTTTACTTTTAAATGATGAACAAGCTAGTGGAAAAAAAGTGAATTTGCTCACCGCTTTTGGCAGCATTCAGGGAATCGTCTCTCCAACCGTCTCCAACAAAGAGGATGTATTTGATTTAAAATCTTTGATGGATGATGTAATTGTAGACGAATACATATCTTATTTGGGAGCAGAACACCCTGATAAAAATTTCAGCTATAACTTTGTTGTCCTCAATGACGTTACTGTAAGACCTTATGCTAGTTATGGAACTCCGATCGAATACAAACAGCTGATTGTTTATACCGATCATATCACTGCCTTCAATTTTCTATAGGTTTACATAATTACCTTAAAAAGCACCTTTGCAGCAACCCCTAATTTTGCATCATTTGCAGAATCGGCAGGTTTCTCTGGGTGCTTTTTTTGGGTTAATCGTGAAGTCGATCCTATAATTCCACGAATTTCCCTTTTAAAAGATACTAGTGGGGATCATTCAGGCATATCTTTCAATAAGCAACAATTTGAGTCTAATGAGATAACTAGGAGGTGTGATTATATGCTGATTATCTTGATGTACTTATTCGCTATTTTAGGAGTTGTTTTAATTCTAAGTGCCGCCATTATAAAATTGAAAACGCTATCTGCTTCATCTGAAATTTCTAAGCTAGTTAATGCGACCTCATCTTTTAACATCATTTTCACCAAAACATTCATTCCCCCCAATCAATCACACTTGATCGCACTTAACGAGCCTAATAAAAAATTGGCAATCGGTACCAAAAATCCGAAGAGTAACAAAAAAGCAGTAGCAAAGCTATACTCTTTTGATAATGTAATGGGATCCGAGATTGTGGTTAACGCACTTACCCTTTCAAAAGTATCCAAAAGACAACAAAACAGCAAAACAACTGCAACAAGTGCAGATATTAATGTCCTTAAGGACACCGATGAAGAAGCTAATGTGATAGAAGAGCTTACGCTTAAAATATATATGAACAGCAAAGAAACGCCTGTGTATTGTATTTCCTTCTTGCCGGGTTTATTGCCTATTCAACAATCCGACAACCAGTACAAGGAAGCTTACTCCCAAGTACAACAATTGCATGCACTGTTCAGGTCAATCGTATCTGAATAATTAAGTTGTTATCGCCTTACCTCTCATTTGTTTTCGACATTGAAAGATCTAAAATTGCACACTAAACCCGTCAAACTGGTGAATGCCTGTACCATGTGCCACTAGCTTTTGCTCACGCAACTCACGAACTGCCTTCTTGACCTCTTGCAAAATAGATGGATCTAGACCCAGCGTATTATGAGAGCCATATACTTGGGTAACCCCTGGAATTTCAGTAATCTTTTCTAAGGATGCCACTAAATCAACCGGACTAGTCGAAGGGTAAAAAGCATAGATTGGCGTAACGTCATATAATAAATCACCTGTAAACAGATATCCGTTGGCATGATCAAAAAGGCTGATATGCCCTGGCGAATGACCTGGTGTGTGGTAAATTTCTATTTTGCGCCCGCCTATGTCGAGCACATCCCCTTCTTGTAAAAGAGCCGTTGGTTTCCCTTGAAAAGGTATGTAGGTGTTAGGATCAAAGGTTTCAGGAACAGGAAGGGTGATGTCCCGGCTCATATCTTTTCGAATCTGGGCAAGGGACAAGCCTTTTATTCCGTTAATCAGCCAATCCTCATCCGCTTTATGAACATAGATTGTCTCGAATTGCTCATGACTGCCAATATGATCTGCATGCACATGCGTAGTTATGACAGCGATAGGTAAATCCGTTAACTGATCCGTTATTCTTTTTATATTATCAATACCTAATCCCGTATCAATTAACGCGCCTTGTTTTTGCCCCAAGAGTAAAAAAGAATGCACCTTTTCCCAATGTCCATATTCACTGATTGCATAGGTGGTCGGATCAATTTCCGTTACTGTAAACCAACGATCTTTAATCAATTACGCTCCCCCATTCCATTTTTCCCTTACATGCTCTTCTCCCTTATAATAATCCGCCTGTTCATCCGCTTGATAGATTTCTTGATAGGGTAAAATGTTGATTTTGCCTGAGTCTGGATATTCGCAAACATCTATTCCCTGATTCGTTCGGAGATCCAGATACCTGCATGGTGCATCCGTATGATTATAAAGCTGATGCGCCCCTTCCGGTCCCATTTCAAAAAATATTACATCCCCTTCCGTAACCTCCGTAAAACCCTCGGGTGTTCTTAACATCGCTTTTCCCGCTAAAATCACAAATATTTCTTCAGCATTTCTATGAAAATGATAAGGATAAGAATATTTATCAGGATCTAAAGATCTGATATCAAAAACTAAATGCTTGGAGCCCACCATTTCAGCTAATCTTTCACTCGTATGCCAAGCAAACTCTGGGATCGGGGACTGTTTTTGAGTAAATGAGACCGTATTTTCATTAAAAATCTTCACCATCTGCAACACTCCTCCTTCTTATATTTTGCGTTCATTACAACAAATAAAGAATCCCAGCTATAGCTAATGAAATAAGACCACCTAAAGCGGACCCATTCGCTACTTTGTTTTTAATTTTACGGTCTTGCTTAGATTCCGAATAAAAGTTACCTCTTTGTTGTGTACCTGTCGTGAAGGCTCCAACACATATACCTGAAATTATAAAAAAGCCCAATCCTATATAAATAAAAATTTGCATGAACTTACTCCTTCCCAGGAAAGAATTAGTTATCTATATATAAGATATTTTAACATTAAATCCCTCTACTACGTGCCAAGACTTTCGGATCCAGATGACGCTATTTGCTATTTTTCAGCCTTTGGAGCATGGTTTCGGACTCCAGTGACGTTATTCCTAAGGATGAGGCTCATATTGAGTTTTTCAATGCCAATAGCGACTATGGAGTCCTTTAGTATCCCAAATGTAGGGTAAAGCTTCATATAAGGTCTGCTGGGTCCGATAGCGGGCTCATACGCGAAATTTGCAACCTCAGCAAACGGAAATTGGCGTTCGAATGAAGTAAGGTACCAAAAAGAAGAAGTAGTGTGCCAACAACCATTTTTTGATTATGGTTATGGCACACTACTTCTACGGCTCTGATACCACTTAATTTCTTTCAAGTTCAAGTGTTGCCAGTGAAACCATCACCCAAGGTGCAAACTTATTCGACGAATCACCCTTAGGATTGTGTATCCGAAAAAGAAAAGCTTCCCCCGCCTGATTCTTCCAGACCATATAATCTTCTATCCCTTTATCTCCGGCAGCCTGCAGATATAGCTCAGCAAAACCTAGAGGATGTTCAATTAGTTCCCCGCTATGGTCGTTTGCCTTTCCAATTGCAGAAAGCTCGGTTTGTCCCTGTTGCTTCAAAGCTGTGAGATCGTAACCGGCAGGTAAGTGTTCAATTTGGGCATAATAGGTTGGATCCTTAGTCAATAATAAACGATTAGACTGCGAGTCTAGTGTGAAATCCTGAAAGACATACAGGGAATATCCATCACCTTGCTCAAGTGTACCTTCTTGCCCTGGGACCCCTCCCTCCTGTTCACCAAATGCTTTGGTCTTTGGTCGATCGGATGTTAGAGGATCAGTGGCCTCCGGACTGGGAGACTCCTGCACCTCCATAGAAGAAGTAGCAGAAGGTTCAGGAGTGCTTGTAGCTTCAACAACTGGCATTGTCGCTGCACTTGACGCTGTAGGTTTTGCCTCGTCTGTTGTTTTATTGTTACTACATGCACCGAGAATTGAGGAAGACAGAAGAATACTAGTAACTGTAGTTAATAATATTTTTTTCATTACGCACCTCCTTATTACTATATTAGTTATTACCCACATGAGTGACGTGTCCTCTTATTCTTCAAACCTTTTCTCATTTTTATTGCTACGGATTGAAAAATTTCAAACAATCGACTCGTTTTTATTTACAGCTATGGAGTTGTGCTCGAAACTCAAATTGTTCCCGGACGATTCGGGCACCTACTATCTTAATAGGCAGACGACACATCAATTAAGTAAAAGACAAATTCCACAAAACACTTTATTTATAACATTTTCAGAAAAAAAATAAAATAGCGACTCACAGCCAACCCGCGGGTGTTCTGTAAATCGCCACTCTTAATGTTCTGTAACTCAGATTTGTGTCAACACTCTTTGATAAATGCTTTAAAAATCAAAACAACTAATATCCCGAAAATTATCAAAGTTAATATTAAGTTAGACCAAACTATTTCCAAATTCACTCCTCCGTCTCTGCGTTTAATTCTTGTACATCCCATGATATCCCATTTTTTATGATAAATGAACAACATTTTACACGTTGAAATTGTTAGACTGTATAATATCCTCGATTAACAAACTATTTGTAGTCGTTTTATGGGCATATCATAAATGATACTCAAGAGGCTACCTATACAAACACAAAGTAAATCCTCAACGGCAAAGGCATTAAAGTTTTATCAGTTCGAGATTACAGTTACTAAAGCGGCACTTAGTTCCTAAGCTGCTGATATCACTAAAAGCTAGATTAAATCCATCTTCATCTTCCCTGAGCTGCAGCTCCCACATAGCCCGTTGACGTTGTTGATTCTCAAATCCAACAGGGTTTGGGTCATTGTCATTACATATATTCCTTGCCGGGGATGTCGGTTGTATCTGGCTAGCGTAATGAATCTGTGTACACGTGAAATCGTAGGATGGCGACTGGAAAATCATATAGAAAACCAATTGTGTGCAAACGAATGTATGGATCGCTAAGGTATCTTTTACCTGCTCGTTTTTCTGAGAAATTTACTAGAATATCTATTTCTTACCGTCCACTTTCTTGACTTTGGTCTAATTAAGAAAAAGTAAGAAGTGAGATCATACTCATACAATCAGTTAGCAAGCATATGATTGGTGATAGAATACTTATAAATTATTGGAGGTTGTGCTAATGTATATGGTGTATCCTTATTGGTTCAGAACTCAATTTGTCCCCATTTGGGCAACTTCAACTCAAGAGGCTCTTGAATTAATGAGGACTTCAGTCCAAGGTGAACGAAATGACGAACTTTTTTATGACCAACTCATTCAACTTGCTCCGAATAAAGAACAAGCTGAAGTAATTACTTCTATTCGGAATGATGAACGTGGGCATAATCATATGTTTCGACAAATGTACAGAGAATTGACAGGACATGAAGTGACAGGAGTTAGCGACGAAGTTCCTGAACAGGTTAATTCGTATATCAATGGTTTGCAAAAAGCCTTTCAAGGTGAATTGTCAGCGGTTGAAAAGTATCGAAAGATATGGTTCGGTCTTCCATATGGCGTTTATAAGGACACTTTATATGGCATTATTCTCGATGAGCAAAAGCATGCAGCGAAATATAATAATTTATTGCTACTAAATTCAGCTGCAAATCAGTAGACATTGTATCGACTGCCCTAGTAGCACGATGTGTGTGAACGATGCGTCAGCTCTATCCATACCACCATTATTCCCCGCATTTCTTTCTGATACTTCGTATATGATCGAACGTTTACTTCCCAACTGTCGGACTATGGTCTGCAGCACAATTCCCTCAAAAACCATATTTTTTGCCCTCATCCTAATAATCCACTTTTCGCTATGCAGCTAAGCTAGATGGTGATACGCCTTCTGGCTTTTTTACAATTTATACAAGAACGAATTCAAAGGTAACGCATGCTTTGGATTCGCCTTTAAATTGATTATCGATAACGAAACATACGAGTGAAATTTATCAAAAGTTGCTGAGCTCGCATTTTCAAAAATTCAATCATTTGACTGAGTCATAGCATTCTCCATTATAAGAGGCTAAGAAGTTTCACCTGTCGCGAAAATGGCTTGTCCTAAGTTGGAGAGCATTCTTATAGTCCAATTCATAAAATCGTTTAGCCAGCTTATAACCCTTTTCAAGCTTAGGAATAACACGTTTAGATCATGGTAGTATAAGAATCACAACGCACAACACACATATATAAAAAAAATTAAATGAAAGCATTAAGGAGAAATTTGAAACTCATATGAGAAGTACCCTCGAATTAATCACTACTTTTCCCGGGGGCATTACGGGGGCGTTCATAAACCTCTACAATATCTCCTATCCTTACCCACACACAAAAAAACCCTCAACACCAAAGGTGTCAAGGGTTTACAGGTTCTAGTACAAAGTCATGTATTGGTTTCTTTCCCACTCATGCACTTGTGTACGATAGATATCCCATTCGATTTCTTTCAGCTCGTAGAAGTGAGCCAGCGCATGTTCGCCGAGAGCTTCGGTAATTACATGGCTGCGGATCATTTCGCTTAGCGCTTCTTTCAAATCGGATGGCAAGCTTGGGATGCCTTCTTCAATACGCTCTTCCTCAGACATCACATAGATGTTACGGTCAATTGGAGCTGGAAGATCAAGCTTACGCTTAATTCCGTCTAGCCCTGCTTTCAACATAACAGCAAGTGCGAGGTATGGGTTAGCTGCCGGGTCCGGGTTACGAACTTCAACACGTGTGCTAAGCCCTCTCGAAGCCGGGATACGAATCATCGGGCTACGGTTACTTGCAGACCAAGCTACGTAACAAGGTGCTTCATACCCAGGAACAAGGCGTTTGTAAGAGTTCACTGTTGGGTTAGTAATCGCTGCAAAAGCACGAGCGTGCTTCAAAATACCAGCCATATAATAACGTGCAGTTTTGCTCAGACCTAGCTTGTCACTTTCATCGTAGAACATGTTTTCTTTGCCATTAAACAAGGATTGGTGAGCGTGCATACCAGATCCGTTAATACCAAACAATGGTTTAGGCATAAAAGTTGCATGCAAGCCATGTTGACGGGCAACCGTCTTCACAACGAGCTTAAAGGTTTGAATTTGGTCAGCAGAAGTGATCGCGTCAGCATATTTGAAATCAATTTCATGCTGGCCGGAAGCCACTTCATGGTGGGAAGCTTCGATTTCAAAGCCCATTTCTTCAAGGGTCAATACGATTTCACGACGGCAATTTTCCCCTAAATCTGTAGGAGCTAAGTCGAAATAACCACCTTGGTCATTCAATTCTGTAGTTGGGTTACCTCTTTCATCTGTTTTGAACAAGAAGAATTCAGGTTCAGGTCCAACATTCATCGCTGTAAAGCCCATTTCTTCGGCTTCCTTCAGACAACGCTTCAGGATACCACGTGGGTCTCCAGCAAATGGAGTACCATCCGGCATATACACGTCACAAATCAGACGTGCAACACGGCTATCAGTCACCCAAGGGAAGATTACCCAAGTATCAAGGTCTGGGAAGAGATACATATCGGATTCTTCAATCCGCACATAACCTTCGATGGAGGAACCATCAAACATCATTTTGTTGTCGAGTGCTTTTTCCAATTGGCTAACCGGAATCTCTACATTCTTGATAGTACCTAACAGATCTGTAAATTGCAGACGAATGAAACGAACATTCTCTTCCTTGGCAATGCGTAAAATATCCTCTTTAGAAAAGCTCACGTGATCCTCTCCCTTTCAAAACTCTGTATATTATTATTTATTAAAAAACCGGGATAACTCACCTTGAATAAGCGATACCTGTCCCGGTCTTTTACCGGAAACTAGTTCTTGCTTCAGCAAACGGTGAAGCTGCGAATCTGATAGCTCTCTACGTCTAACCTCTGTGTCAGGGGTAATCACAGTAGCTTCTTCGGATTCCTTAGAGACTGGGTTCATCACTTGCTTGATGCCAGCAATGTTAACACCCTTTTCAATCAAGGCCTTAATTTCTAATAGGCGCTCAACATCATTAAAAGAGAACAAACGTTGATTCCCAGAAGTACGTGCAGGAACGATTAGACTATGCTGTTCATAATAACGAATTTGTCTTGCAGATAAATCAGTTAACTTCATTACAATTCCAATAGGAAATAATGCCATATTTCTGCGGATTTCATCACCCATGACTCATCCAACCTTCCAATGATCTTTTTCTGATCTCATTGTACATTTCCTAATACAGCGTGTCAATGGTGTGTAAGATTTTCTGACAGTAATTTTCGATCACGCATACTTTGGAGTGCCATCAAAACGCCATATTTGACATGGGAGTAGGTTAATCCCCCTTGCATATAGCCGATATAAGGCGCACGGATAGGCGCATCTGCCGATAACTCTAAGCTACCACCTTGTATAAACGTACCTGCCGCCATGATGACAGGATGTTCATATCCCGGCATATCCCATGGTTCTGGAACTACATGGCTGTCTACCGCCGCAGCACGTTGAATTCCCTGCACGAAGGCAATTAAGTGATCCGGTCCATCAAAGGAAACCGCCTGAATCAAATCTGTACGAGGTTCATTCCACGCTGGTTTCGTCTCAAACCCGCAGCGCTGAAATACAGCTGCCGCAAAAACACTACCTTTAAGGGCTTGTCCAACTGTATGCGGAGCCATGAACAGTCCTTGGTATAACCCGCGGGTAGTTCCTAACATTGCACCTACTTCGCCGCCGATACCTGGAGCTGTAAGACGGTACGCTGTAAGCTCTACTAGATCTCTGCGCCCACAAATGTATCCACCCGTCTCAGCAATTCCGCCACCAGGATTTTTAATTAATGAACCCGCTACTAGATCCACTCCAACCTGTGGAGGCTCAAGCTCTTCAGTAAACTCACCATAGCAATTATCAACGAACACAATAACATCCGGTTTCAATGACTTCACTCTCGCTGTCATGTCACCTATTTCGGCTACTGTGAAGGAAGCACGCCAATCATAACCACGCGATCTTTGAATTCCAATTACTTTAGTCTTCTCATTGATAGAGAGAGTTACCTCTTCCCAATCAATCTTACCCTCTGCGGTAAGGGCAACCTCCCGATATGTAATTCCGAAGTCTGCGAGTGAGCCTGTCCCATCTCCTGCTTGGCCAATCACCTTGTGTAAGGTATCGTATGGACGACCTGTGATGTATAAAAGCTCGTCTCCTGGTCGCAGCACACCAAAGAGGGCTGTTGAAATGGTATGTGTTCCTGAAGCAAAATGCGGGCGCACCAAAGCTGATTCCGCACCAAAAACGTCAGCATAGACAAGGTCCAGCACTTCGCGTCCACGGTCGTTGTAAGCATATCCCGTTGAACCCGCAAAATGATAATCACTGACCTGATGACGTTGAAACGCTTCTATAACCTTCCATTGATTCTTATCGACAATTCGATCAAGAGCTTTGACTGCACCTTCGATTTCAACTTCTGCGGACTCTGCCGCTCCTAAAATATCTTCTGCAAAAACTGCCATTAGTTCTTATTCGCTCCTTACATTTACTTGCCATCATAATGACAGAAAGCGACAGTTGCCTGACGCTTTTTGTCATTAGCTATTATTTTATACCTATACAACAAGCATTTCCACTTTAGGGGAACAGAGAAGATTACGGCTGGTCCACAAAATCAGCAAGCATGTAACCCCATTTATCATAATCCTCTTTATTAAGACGGACGTTATAGATAACATCGTTCTCATCATAGGTGGTTTCCAGCACCTCACCTACTCTGTAAAGCAGGGAAGAAATATCGCCTCGGTCTCCAGGAATGCGAAAATTCAGCGTATCTCCGGCCAACTCATCAGAGATAATTTCAATAATCCGGGTTAAATCCTCAGGGTTAAACGCACTGATCTTCAAAAATCCTGTGCCTGTTGGCAGCATTTCCAGTTGCTCAGGCTCACATAGATCGATTTTATTAAAAAGCACGATTTGCGGTTTGCTGGCTGCCCCTAAGTCCTGCAAAATAGTTTGTACAATCTCCATCTGCTCCTCACGCATTGGAGATGAAGCATCCACAACATGCAACACCAGATTGGCCTCATTGACTTCCTCCAGCGTTGCGCGGAAAGATGCCACAAGATCATGCGGAAGATTCTGAATGAAGCCTACAGTATCCGTAAGCACTACCTCTTTGCCACCCGTTAGTTGAAGCACACGTGAAGTAGGGTCAAGCGTAGCAAACAATTGATTTTCAATATAAACATCCGCATCTGTAAGCTGCTTAAGCAGCGTCGATTTACCAGCATTCGTGTAGCCGACTAGAGCAACCTGCACTGCTCCTGCCTTACGGCGGCGTTCACGATGCAATTCACGGGTTTTAACTACCTCATCCAACTGGCGTTTCAACTCCGTAATCCGACCGCGAATATGCCGGCGATCGGTCTCAAGCTTACTTTCACCTGGCCCTCTGGTTCCTATACCCCCGCCTAATCTGGATAAGTTTTTGCCTTGACCGGATAACCGCGGCAAAAGATAGGATAGCTGTGCCAGCTCTACTTGAATAATACCCTCTCGCGTTTTGGCCCGCCCAGCAAAAATATCCAAAATGAGCTGCGTCCGATCAATAATCTTCAGATCCAAAGACTCTTCAAGGTTCCGTACCTGCGCTCCAGACAATTCCTGATCAAAAATAGCCGTATTAGCTCCAAGACCATCAGCGGCCATGCGGAGCTCTTCTACCTTACCTTTACCGATAAACCATTTTGAATCCGGTGTTTCCTTATTCTGACGCAACACATCCAGGACTTCAACACCTGCTGTTTCTGCTAATTGTACTAATTCCTGCAGAGAAAGCTCTGGGTCAATACCGGTACGTTTAATTTTATCTGTGACGAGAGTGACCAATATCGCCCGATCTTGAATATCCGTTTCTGTATCATGCGTAGTTATTGCCATTTATTCATGCTCCTTATGACGGTAATAGAATCTTTGTGTACCATTTAATCAGTTTTTCACTTCTTGCTGAGGTTATACAGATGATACTGTTCATTCACAGCGCTTCAAAACATTTTATCATAAGTTTCATTGGTAATATAGGCTGATAATGGAACGGCTCACCATTCTGTCAGCATTTTCATTATGATAATCTTCAATCTTTTATAAAAGATAAACCGACTAAGCACGTATAACTTAGCCGGTGTCAATTTATTTAAGAGATTATACTCTCCCCTTTTGAATAATCATCGACCGGAAGAACAAGGTCTCTCGGTAAGATCTCCATCAAAGATTGTTTGGATATTTTGACATGTCTGCTTATTAATCTAACCGCTTGATGGCGAATTGCCTGCTCGAGGATATTGCGTACATACCGCGCATTACTAAAATTTTCTTCAATAATTTTCTCATTAAGGATTAACTCTTTTAGTTTCCCGTTTGTTTCTGGAGTAATTATATAGTCTCTTTCAGCTGCCATTTTATGTGCAATCAATATCAGTTCATCTGTTGTGTAGTCCTGAAAATCAAGTTGAATTGGAAAACGTGAGGGAAGTCCGGTATTAGCCTCCATAAACATCTCCATTTCATTTGGATAACCCGCTAAGATAATGATGAGATCATCATTCCTGTCCTCCATAACCTTTACAAGACAGTCGATTGCCTCTTTCCCAAAATCCTTATCTCCGCCTCTAGCCAAGCTATAAGCCTCGTCAATGAATAATACGCCACCCATAGCCTTCTTAACAAGGTCTCTGGTCTTTTGAGCTGTATGCCCTATGTATTCCCCCACTAAATCCGCTCTCTCTACTTCGATTAATTGACCTTTACTTAATATGCCCATATTCTTTAACAGCTTGGCAACGATTCTTGCTACAGTTGTCTTTCCAGTCCCGGGGTTGCCTTTAAACAACATATGATAAACCTGATTAACTACATTTAACCCCAGTTCTTGTCTCATTTTTTCCACTTGGATAAGCGCATGAATTTCATATATAAGATCCTTCACCTTTTCAAGACCGATAAGCTCATGAAGCTCTTGCAGGATTTCTTTTGTAGATTCTAAATGATTATTTTGAGCCAGCGCGCTCTCCAATGTTTCATTCGTAATATTTGTTGGGTCTTGATTTTTGAAAGTTATATTCATTCTGGAATCATTAATGGTTATCTTTCTTAAATTTTCTTCACCCATTGTAATCACCTCGTTAGAGCATTATATGCAATAACCGAATGACATCATGCACTTGTTTTAAAGAATGGGGTTTCGACATTGGATTCCCTGCTATCTCTCGCATCATCTACGATGGTACACGTGGATAGAATGACCGAAATGCATAAAGCCATAGAGCAAACATTTATTTTTTTATCATTTCACAACCCCATTATTTTTGATATACAAACATCAAATAGCCCCCAGTTAGAGTTTAATCCATTTGGGGGCTGGCTTTTCTAATCAAGTCTCTTCCGGAATAGGAAGCGTTATTAGAAGATTCTGATATTTGGGAACAATTACAGGAACAACTGCTGGATTTTCCATTTCGTATAGGCTAGAATTTCACGCGACTTATGCCTTGTCATCGACAGAACAGTGGATTCTGTAAGCCCCAGTTCAGGATTCACATAACCGAGCTCGTCCGCGATTTCGTGTGAACGCCATCCATGATATGTATGCGTAATAATAATTGCTGAGGACAATCCCTCACTTGTCATAATGGCTTTGCTATACAGAAGATTCTCGTAAGTGCTGGTAGCTTTATTTTCAACAGAAATGGCGCTATCCGGAACTCCATGAGCTACTAAATAATTGCGCATGCCTTGACCTTCGGTATATTTAAGATCAGGTTTATCCAAACCTCCAGAAACTATGATATGCGGGAACATCCCCTCTTGATAAAGCTTAAGCCCGTAATCCAATCGTTCCTTCAATCCCGGGCTAGGTTCATCTCCCCACATCGACATGCCAAGAATGATCCCTGTATCGGCTTTGAGCATAGGATCTGTCGTTGCGGCTTTATTGATATTCCTCAATGCGTACGCACACCACAACAAACCAACTACAACCATAATCATTAAAGCAACAAGCAACGTTCGTTTAGACCAAATCCGGCGTTTTTTGGGAACAATCCGAATCGGGGAAGAGTCTCTTCCATAAACGTACCATTCCATCTTTATTTCCTCCTGAATTCTCCATGATGAAATAATTCGGCACGATGTTTCAAGGAGAGAGAGAAATAAGGGAAAGCATGAGCATCGATGCCACGTAAAATAGTATGGGCAGTCTCCCAGGCTAGCTTATAATCGCTTTCTGAGATGTCTTGCCTCTCCAGTGCTTCCTCCAGTTCATCCTCATCGAGCAAAAACACCTCGCCGTTCCAAAGTACTACCACATCCAGATACAAATCGTCAAACCAAGGCACACCTTGGTCAGTGACGCCTTGCACTTTACAGGTGTCTATGTACCATTGAACAATATTTTGTTTTTCGTCGAACATAGCCGTCACAATATAGTGACTGTCTTTCGGAAAATATTGCAGCCAGGAATAACCTTTATCTGCAATACGATATGTATGCCGTCCATAGCTCTTCCACAGTGGTTCTTTCAGCCCGTAGATGGTATAAAGCGTAATATATCCGCTGAATTCCCGGCTCTCCACATAGCGGCAGGCAAAATGGCGACGCGTAATCCGGCGCCAGTTGGCCCGGTCTCCGAATTTACGTTTCATAGAAATTACCCTCTCCAGTATGGTCTATTCAGCTTAACACATTTAGAGGATACACTCAAAACATCCCGCAAAATACAAGAAATTTTTCTTCTAAACCTAATAAAAACAGCAACCAAGCTTCACTTTATAAAAAAGCGAAGCTTGGTTGCATGGATAAAGCTTATTTTTTTGAAATTCAAACTCGTTTATTGAGTGGAAGAATCCCCGTTCACAAAACCGGTCTCTGGATCAGGGTTTGTGGATACATTCCCGCTCTCATCGCCGGAACCCTCTCCACCGATGGTGGGTTCTGGAGTTGGGGTCGGCATTGGTGTTGGCGGTGGCGGTGTGATTTCAGGGATTGTAGTACCTCCGTTATTTCCGCCTCCCTCATTGCCGCCTCCGTTATTGCCACCATTTCCATTCTCTCCGTTGCTGCCACCGTCCTCTGGGGTCGGGGTCGGAAGATTAGGATCTATGGTGGGTTCAGGGGTCGGCATTTCATCCTGCACGGATACACTAACCACATTGGATGGTTCGCTCTCCACTTTTAGCGCAGGGTCATAAGAAGTTACATAATACTCGTAAACCAAACCAGGCAGTGCACTAAAATCCCCTGCACTGGTAGTCACTGTATTTAACAGTGAGCCAAACTCAGCTTCCGATGTCTCTCTACGATAAATACGATACTCAACGCCGGCAACAGGAACTGCCTCCCAATTGAGATTTACTGTCATCGTAGAAGGATCATATGCTGCTGATAGTCCAGTAACAGTCTGAGCTGTTTCTGGTGTTTCCGTAGGCTCAGGGGCAATCTCGTTATCGAGCTGCGGGAAGGATTTCTTAGGAACATCCTTCAGCGCTTCCTCCATGACCTTACCCCAGAAAGCAGCGGCAAGCGGACTGCTGTTCTTAAGCAGATGCTTTTTACTTGGCTTGTCGTACCCCATCCAGACTGCTGCAGTCCATTCCGGCGTGTAGCCTACAAACCATACATCACGGTTCGAGCTGATTCCAGAATATCCACTTTGCGTCGTACCGGTCTTACCGGCCACAGGACGGTCAATCCTAGCTTTTCTACCTGTACCGCTCTCCACGACCTTCTGCATCATCTCAGTCATTTGATAAGCCGTTTCCTTACTCATCACTCGCTCAGGCGTTGTATTCGCTTTGTAGACCGTCTCACCACTGCTGTCAGAGATGGATTTAATGGAATAAGCCTCTCTTAGTTCGCCGCCATTTGCAAAAGCGCTGTAGGCTTGCGCCATTTCCAGCGTATTGGTTCCTTTGCTCATGCCTCCAAGAGCCAGCGAAAGGTTCTTATCCTCGTCTTCCAATCCAATGCCTAGTTTCTTGGCAAATTTAAATCCGGTATTCACACCAATTTCATTGAGCAGCCAAACAGCCGGAATATTCTCCGATTTCTGAATGGCATCACTCATGTTGATGCTCTTAGAATATCCATGCAGGTTGGTTGGACAATAGTTCGCGAAACATTGCTTCTCATTGCTTAGCGTTGAATTCATGGTGAATTTCCCAGTTTCCAGCGCTGGAGCATAAGAGACAATTGGTTTGAAAGCAGAACCTGGAGAACGACGGCTGCCTGTTACACGACTGTAGCCTTTTTTCTCATAATTCCGTCCACCAAGGAGCGCGACAATGCTGCCATTCTCCTGATTCACAATCGTCATTGAGCCTTGTACCAGCTCTTCATCTACACTCTTTTCAAAATTATCACTATCTGCAAAAGCATCTTCAACCGTTTCTTGAGCATGCTTATCCATAGTAGTGTAAATTTTGTAACCGCCGATATTCAGATCATCTTCTGACAATCCAAATTTTTCTTCCGCCTCATCTACTGCAAAATCAATAAATGCTTGATAACGCTGTTTCTTTTCTGGCGGCTTATAGTTATAATCTACGACTTTTGCTTCGTCTCTTTCCTGCTCCGTAATGTACCCTTGCTCATACATAAGCTGAAGCACTACTGCGCGGCGTTCCTTCGAAAGTTCAGGGTTACGCAGCGGGTTATAACGTGACGGGCCTTTTGGCATGGCCGCCAATGTCGCGATTTGCCATACCTTAAGCTGACTCAAATCACTTTGACCAAAATATCTTACTGA
This sequence comes from Paenibacillus sp. FSL H7-0716, assembly GCF_038002705.1. Classification (NCBI taxonomy): domain Bacteria; kingdom Bacillati; phylum Bacillota; class Bacilli; order Caryophanales; family Paenibacillaceae; genus Paenibacillus; species Paenibacillus sp. FSL H7-0716. Next base: position 9,120 of record NZ_JBBODA010000015.1, on the reverse strand, counting down.
TGCTGCTTTAATTCCGTAAATTGTACCCCCGAAGTTAATCCGGTTCAGATACATGGTAATAATCTCTTCTTTAGATTTCTGATTCTCCAGGGCTACGGCAATAGACACCTCAGTTGCTTTACGGAAAAACGTCTTGTCCCGTGTCAGGAAGATGTTTTTGGCGAGCTGTTGAGTAATGGTACTACCGCCCTCTACCATACTTCGTGCGGCAATATCCTTTACTGCTGCCCGGCCAATCGACCATAAATCCACACCAGAATGTTCGAAGAAACGTTTATCCTCTGTGGCTACAAAAGCGTTAACCAATAACGGTGGAATTTCTTCATACTCTACTGGATCACTTTTCTCCAGTGATAATTCGCCAATTAAATTAGCATTGCGGTCATATACCTTAGTCGTTTCATTCACTGTTAGCTTATCTTGGTTCTCAAGCAGAAGCTTTTGCCCATTTAGCATAATGAACAGATATCCACCTAATGCACAGAAAATGGCCAATGCCGTAGCGAAGAACAAGCTCCACAGCACACGCTTCTTCGTCAAAAATTTCTTTTTCTTTTTTGGTTTTGATTTTGATTTGGAACTGGACGATCCTCTATCTCTATTGTGATTCGTCCTGGATGTATCGTCTCTAGACATAATGCCTCCTGACTCCCTTTCGGAAATAAACATAAATGGTCTGCCATGAATGAAAAGAACAACCTTCACAGGTTGCTCTCTCACACTCTATTCAAACGATTTATAAACAAGAAAGGTTTCAATTCATTTTTGATAAATGTTATTCTTCACTACTGTTGTCTTGCATCAGTGATACACTACGCTGTGGTGTGAACGTGGAAATTGCGTGTTTATACACCATTTGCTGGCGTCCATCACTGTCAATGACGATTGTAAAATTGTCGAATGCTTTAATTATTCCCCGGATTTGAAAACCGTTGGTCAGATATACCGTAGCAGGGATATTTTCTTTGCGTAGTTGGTTCAAGAATGTATCTTGGATGTTAATGGACTTGTTCATATGACGTACCCCCAATGGTTCAATTAGATTGTTCAGAAGTATATTCAAGACCTGAGAGAAACTTTCCTGCTATTATACCACGTATTTTTGAGAAATTCTCAGAAAAGTTTTGTTCACCTTCGACATCGATCCACTCGATTTCCTTCATGTGGCGAAACCATGACAACTGTCTTTTGGCGAATCGGCGAGTATCGCGTTTAAGCAGTATCACAGCTTCTTCCAGCGTCAGCTCTCCTGCCAGGTAAGCGGCAATTTCCTTGTAACCCAATCCCTGCATGGACACAAGGCTTCTGCTGTAACCGTTATCCAGCAGTCCTTTCACCTCAGCAACGAGACCATCCGCCAGCATGCTATCAATTCGGTCCTCAATACGTTTATATAGTATTTTCCGGTCCATTGTCAAACCTATGAGACATAAGTCATAGGGTGATTCCTTCTTTTGAGCAGCATGAGAAGCGGAAAGTGTAGTGTTTGTCTGGTGATGAATTTCCAGTGCACGGATAATTCTGCGACGGTCATTAGGATGAAGTTTGGCTGCGCTGACTGGATCAACCGCCTCGAGTCTGGCATGCAGTGCAAGCGCTCCATGTTCTTCCGCAAATTGATCCTGCTCTTTACGGAAAGCTTCATCAGCCACTGCTTCCGAGAACTGAAAGCCGTAACATAAAGACTCAATATACAGTCCAGTCCCCCCTACGATAAAGGGAAGCTTCCCTCTAGCGCTTATCTCCTCGATAAGTCTAGTGCCCTGCTCTTGAAATTCAGCGGCAGAATAAGCATCCTGCGGATCATGAATATCGATCAGGTGATGGGGAATCCCCTTCATTTCAGCGGGTGTAATCTTAGCTGTACCAATATCCATACCACGATAAACCTGCATCGAATCGCCGGAAATAATCTCAGCGTTATAAGCCGCTGCCAGCTCCAGACTTAACCGGGTTTTGCCTACGGCAGTTGGTCCTAACAGCACTAGAACCTTATGCCTTTCTTTAGTTGTCAATGTGTATCACCCCGTACGATGTTTTGGAGTTGCTTCGGAGCAGCTCAGTAAACCCTAGGCGTTCAAATTCGCCACTCAAAGCCTTTTCTTTTAAAAGAACAGTCTTACGGGCGACCCTAACCGCCTCTGCTACACTCTCTGTCGATAAGGCAGCACGGTTAGCGAATTGCCGCAGCGGGGAAATCGAGGCAGAACCCGTCAGAGGCACGCGAAACATAGGATCAAAGTAAACAATATCCACACTTCGATCTGGTTGAGACCGTAAATAGTCCAAATGTTCACTATGCACAACATTAACTCTGCGTAAAGCCTCATTGACCTTTTCTTGCCCAGAGGTGTAATGAGACATCCCTTCACTGAGCAGTGCGAACAGTGGTAAAGAGCTCTCCAAAGCGGTAACCTCCGAGGACTCACCACCATGCACAGCAAACAGTAAGGAATCGGCTCCTAATCCAGCTGTACAATCCAATACGCTATCTCCGGGAAGCATTCGAGCCGCAACAAGCATCGGCTCGATCTCACCCTTTAGAATTCGTTTAGCGCGAACGAAGCCCATGCTCGGATGAAACTCCATAGGCTCCATTCCTAAGCGGTGTAGTCGAACAGCGTCCTGAGATAGAATCAGAATATCCTCATCTCCGTAATGTTCAACCATCCTTGTAATGGAGAGCTTCTCACGTGGAGCATAACTACAACCCGTTCTCTCCGCAAGGCTTTGCGCGCGTTCTACTATTTCCATTATCGGGCTATACCCCGTAGTTATAATCATGGTGCCTCCAGTCTTGCTCTTAACAAATTTCAAAAAATGTATAATTACATAACCCGCTTGAACAATTTCTCTAAATCATAGGATGAAAAAGAGATCACAATCGGCCGTCCATGTGGGCAAGTATACGGTTGTTTGCACTCTGCCAGTCGGGACAACAGAGCCTCCACTTCCTGTTCTGTTAGTTTATGGTTGGCCTTAATCGAGGCTTTACATGAACACAGAATCGATGACTTTTCTCGTAGCTTCGCAAGATCAATCATACGCTCGCTTAAGACCCACTCCGCCATTTCTTCAACGACCGCCTTCTCCTCCCCTTCAGGAAACCAATAGGGCAAGGAACGAACAAGAAAGGTCTGTCCGCCAAAGTGTTCAAGGTATACCCCGGCCTGCTGAAACCAATGTAGACGTTCACTAAGCTGACGACTTTCAGAAGGTGTGAACTCCAGTGTAATCGGCAGTAGCAGCTCCTGTGAGGCATCCTCCGGCCGACCAAATTTCTCATAGAAGTATTCGTAATTAATACGTTCATGTGCCGCATGCTGATCGATTAAATAGAGTCCTCCATCATTCTGGGCAATAATATAGGTCCCATGATGCTGGCCTATATAATTAAGCTCAGGAAAGGCCGGAAGTCCAGGCTCTTCTTGTTGTGGTGGAGCCCATAGCTTCTCAACCGAAGGGAGCTGCTTCTGCGCCATTGACGCTTCTTGCGGGCGATAGCTATTGGAATAACTAGTATTCGCACTAGTTTGGCGCCCCTGCGAAGATGAAGACGGATAGCCTGACCCGTAAGCTGGAGCTACCTCGCGAGCCACCTGATGATCCGCCTGACCTTCCTTACTAAAATCACGGGAATTACGGTCAAGGTTCGATGACTGTAGTCCACTTAAGAAGCTGGCAGATCCCGTGGGGGCTGTATCCTTCTCATCCTCATTCGAAGATGACAATGGAACAGCTCCTTTGGAAAAAGCAAATTGCTCCTGGATAAAGGAGCTGCTGCCCTTGGGTCCGATTGTTTCCTTGCTTGGACGTGGAATCAGACTTTGCCCCAGCAGTATTTTGCGGATCTCCTGCTCAACAAAGGTGTAAAGCTCATTCTCTTTACTGAATCTAACCTCGAGTTTTGCTGGATGTACATTGACATCTACCAAAGAGGGGTGCATATCCAGTTCAAGAACTAATAACGGATAACGGTTAATCGGAAGCAAGGTGTGATAAGCACGCATGATTGCTGCGTTCAGTCCATTACTGCGAATATAACGGCCACCGACAATAGTAGTGATTGCATTTCGATTGGAACGAGTCCATTCTGGACGACTTATATATCCGGAAATCCGGTAATCCAAGTCTTCTGCCGTAATCGGCAGCATTGCTTTGGCGGCATTGGTTCCGTAAACAGCTGCGATGACCTGCAGCAGATCACCATTTCCGAGCGTATGCAGCAGCTGATTGCCATTATGATGCAAGGTAAAAGAGATCCCCGGATGAGCCAGCGCCATGCGGTACATGGCATCTGAGATATGGCCCAGCTCCGTCTGAATACTCTTCATATATTTCAGCCTTGCCGGCGTATTAAAAAACAATTCACGAACGGCAAGATCACTTCCCCGGCCGGAAGGAGCGTCCTCATTTCGTATGAGATTGCCACCCTCAATGTCTACTAGGCGCCCTTTGCCGTCATCGGCAGTTGCAGTTAGAAGCGATACCTTGGATACCGCGGCAATACTGGGAAGTGCCTCTCCGCGGAAGCCTAAGCTTGTGATTTGAAATAGATCGCGGCCATTCAGAATTTTACTTGTAGCATGCCGGTAAAAGGCGGTCTCGCAATCTTCAGGATCAATCCCGGAGCCATTATCTTTAACGCGGATGCTCTGCAAGCCCCCCTCTTCTACCGATACCTCAATTCTTGTACTGCCAGCGTCAATCGCATTCTCGACTAGCTCCTTTACAACAGAAGCTGGCCGCTCTACTACTTCACCCGCAGCAATCTGGTTGGCAATATGCTCGTCCAATATATGAATTTTGGCCATTTCATTCACCTCTTATTTAGGCAATCATTATTATAAAATCTTTATTGCAGATCCTTAACCTTCATCTTCAGCTCGTTCAAAAGACTCATCGCCTGTAGCGGCGTCATATTCATAAGATCAGCGTCACGCACAGAAGAAATGAACTCTTTTAGCGCGGGATTCTCATGGATCTCAGTTACCGCAACTTGAGGTGCACTACCTTTGCGATTCTTGCATGGTTCTTCCTCACCAAAGATAGACAACTGAACAACCTCATTTTCTACGGGCGCCTCAGTGATGACACTTACGGCTTGCGCCATCGAGGATGTGCTAGCAACTTCTCTTACAGCCGCCTGTCTTTCGAGGCTTCCCCCGTAATGAAGTTCAGAACCACCAGGATGGGCTGCCTGCTCAATGTTCTGTAAGAGACCATAAGCTCGGTCAATAATCCCTTCAGGAAGACCTGCAAGACGTGCACAATAGATCCCATAGCTGCTGTCAGCCGCTCCAGGAACTAGCTTGCGCAGGAAGTTTACTTTATCACCGCTCTCTTGAACAGCCATAGAGTAATTCCGCAGTCCTTTAAGACTCCCTTCCAAATGAGCCAATTCATGAAAATGCGTCGAAACTAGAGCTTTGCAAGAAATAACATCATGTACATATTCAATAACCGCCTGAGCGATGGCCATACCTTCACTGGTCGAGGTACCTCTTCCCAGCTCATCAATAATAATCAAGCTGCGAGCTGTTGCTTTTTCGGTCATAACTTGGATATCAGCCATTTCCACCATAAATGTACTTTGACCACCGATTAAATCATCGGCTGCTCCAATACGAGTAAAAATCCGGTCTATAAGCGGAACTTCAGCACTGTTTGCTGGTACAAAACATCCAATCTGAGCCATGATACAGATCAGCGCCACCTGACGCATGTAAGTACTTTTCCCCGCCATATTAGGACCTGTAATTAGAAGAATGTTACCTTCTTCCTTACTCAGCGTGCTTCCATTTGCAATAAAAGCGGAATCTTTAAGCACCGCCTCCACAACGGGATGACGGCCCCCTTCAAGCCGAAGATCATAACCATCCGAAAGGACTGGCTTCACAAAACGATGTTCGGCACTAACTGCCGCCAAGCATTGATACACATCAATCTCGGCAACCTTTTCTGCAAGATTTTGCAGGCGGGGAATTTGCCCACTGATGCGATCACGCAGCTCGGTAAAGAGGCTGTATTCCAAATCTGTCATTTTATCCTGAGCTTCAAGTATGAGTGCTTCCTTCTCTTTAAGCTCAGGTGTGACAAAACGCTCTGCGTTGGCAAGCGTCTGCTTACGTTCATATCGTCCTTCCGGCAGTGCAGCCAGATTGGATTTGGTGATCTCTATGAAATAACCGAAGATTTTGTTATAGCCGATCTTCAGTGACTTAATGCCAGTGGCCTGTCTTTCCTTGGCTTCCAGTTCAGCGATCCAACGTTTACCGTTACTGCTAGCTTCCCTAAGCTCGTCCAAACGTTCATGATAACCGGAACGGATAATGCCACCGTCGCGCACAGACACCGGGGCATCCTCGACGATTGCGCGGTCAATATCCTCTCGCAGCTCAGCGCATTCATCCATACTTGCACCGATCTCTCGTAAAGTAGCTGAACCGGAGGTCATACATAATTCCTTCAATGCAGGAATTTGCGCCAGCGATAATTTCAGAGCATTCATATCACGTCCATTGGCGCTGCCAAAAGCAATACGACCCACCAAACGCTCCAAATCATAAATTTCTTTAAGCGCTAAACGCAGGTCCTCGCGAACGATAAACTGATTGTACAAATAATCGACAGCCTCTAGGCGCCGTTCGATCGGAGCTCGCTGCAATAGCGGCTTATCAATTCTGCGACGCAACAGACGGGCGCCCATCGACGTTTCCGTTCGATCCAGCAGCCAAAGCAGGGATCCTTTTTTGGAGCGTTCACGAACCGTCTCGGTTAGTTCAAGATTCCGGCGTGTAAATGGATCTAGAATCATATAATTGCCTGGTTCATAAGGAGAAATCTGACTAAGCTGCCCTAACGAACGCCGCTGGGTCTCATTCAGATAAGAGATCAGAAGCGCCAGACATTGTCCACGTTCCTTCTCTAGACGTACCCATGCCGCTTCACCGAACTGACGACGTGCCAGCTCCTCCTCGCGTTTCTCCCAAGGGGTGTAAACTACAGGTTTGGCTAACAACGGCGTTTCGCTTCGCAGGATCTCCAAAAGTGCAGCGTCTCCGATGATCTCAGCCGGTTCATAAATGCCAATCTCATCACGCAGCCATTCGGCTCCAGATAATACCGAAGTAACATACAGCTCACCAGTTGTTAAATCGCAGGCAGCTAATGCCATCATTCCGTCACTTTCGGTGACGCAAACGAGGTAGTTATTGCTCTTGTCAGCAATGATTTTTCCATCCATCACGGTTCCTGGTGTCACGACGCGTACAATATCCCGCTTCACCATGCCTTTAGTGACTGAAGCATCCTCTAACTGCTCACAAATGGCGACTTTATATCCTTTTTCTATCAGGCGTTGAATATATCCCTCGGCGGCGTGGTAAGGCACTCCACACATAGGGATTTTCTCCTCGCCCCCGCCTTCGCGGCCTGTCAACGTAATCTCAAGCTCCTTGGAAGCCAAAATGGCATCTTCAAAGAACATTTCATAGAAATCGCCCAGTCTAAAAAATAGGAAGGCATCCTTAGCCCCTTCCTTTACCTTTAAATATTGCTCTATCATCGGCGTATATTGTGCCATGGTCAACCTCCATGCCTATTTAATGCTGTCCCCCATTATAACAGAAAATTGGTGGACAAAGTTACCCTGAAACCTCACATTAGTACAACGAAAGACTAGAATACTTATCAGACAAACACTTACAGGAGGTATATTCTTCTGCTTTTAAATATTGTAAAATCTTAACACAGAGCGTCAGCCCATATAAAAATCAAAGGAGAATACAATATGATACGAAAGCTAACGAAGGATGATCAAAAGCTGCTGATGGCATTGCTGCGGAAAGAGCCGGCGCTTAATTTATTTATCATTGGCGATGTGGAGAATTTTGGGTTTGAGCAGGATTTCATGGATTTATGGGGAGAGTTTGATCCAGCCGACGGGCGGATAAAAGCCGTTCTGCTGCGCTTCTATAGAAGTTACCTTCCTTATGCAGATGGCCCTTTTGATGTCGAGGGGTTCGCTGAGATTATCCGAAAGGATAATGATATACATATGATCTCCGGAGCTTCAGAGGTGGTGAAGGCTTTTGATGGGGAAATTAATTTCAAACAAGTAAAACAGCTGTATTTTGCTGAATTAAAAGAAATGAACAAAAAAATAAGTGAGTCCTTCTCTTCAGCTGAGCCTGTCAAAAAAGCTACGGTTCAGGATGTGGAAGCGATTTGCGCACTCACGGATACCATTGAAGAATTTGAAAGCAGCCGGAATGGTTCTAGAACCAGCCTGCGTAAAACGCTGGAAAGCAACACCGGCCGCACGTATTATATGGAACGGGAAGATAAGGTCATTGTCACCGCTTCAACTTCAGCGGAAAATTCCATGTCAGCGATGATTGTAGGGGTTGCCACACATCAAGCATTCAGAGAGCAAGGCCTTGCTTCGCGCGTAATGGCACAGCTTTGTGCAGACCTGCTCCATGAAGGAAAGTCATTGTGCCTCTTTTATGACAACCCGCATGCCGGAGTTATTTATAAACGACTTGGTTTTCAAGATATCGGTTCATGGACCCTCGTTAACATGTAGACCAAATGTAAAATCACACTTTTACTTTGCTGCACCATAACTCACGTATATCCCGTGATTCATCCCACGTCCGTTCAGCGGCAATATATTCGAATAAAGGCTCGATATAAGGGGCGGCAATCTCGTAGCCGCCTAGGGAACGCAGCTGCGCCAACAATGGGGGGATTGCGGCGCGCAGCGGAGGTTTATCGCCGCTGTAGTAGGCGATATGCAGGTCTTCCCGGTCGAGCGGGCGTTGCGTCAGGTCCTCATAATGGCTCACGATTAGGTGAGCCAAATAGACCGCGCCTTTAGCGATGACCGGGGACACCAGGAAGCTCGGCAAGGTCCGGTACTCGAAGCCGCCATGCGGCTGAGTCCGGAAATCGCCGAGCACGCCGTATCGGGGACGACGCGCCCCTGCGCGGACGTCTTCGAGCAGAAGCATGGGCAGCGCGAGATAGTTATCGAGCGCGCGCAGCAGCGGCGCCGTCAGCGTCACGCCGCTGAAGTGCAGATGGCCGCCGAGGGCCCAGCCCGTCAGCGGCATG